>JALQUE010000243.1 GCA_023260815.1 Roseovarius sp. | reverse complement strand
TCCGGCATCGCCGATTTCGGGGTCGAGGTGTTCGACGACATGAAGGACGGGCTGCGCGACGTGGATGTCGTGATGATGCTCCGCCTGCAGCGTGAACGCATGGATGGCGGCTTCATCCCGTCCGAGCGTGAATATTACTTCCGCTACGGTCTGGATGCCGAAAAGCTGGCCTATGCCAAGCCCGACGCCATCGTCATGCATCCCGGCCCGATGAATCGCGGGGTCGAGATCGATGGGGAGATCGCCGACGACAGCAACCGCAGCGTCATTCAGGAACAGGTGGAAATGGGCGTCGCGGTGCGCATGGCCGCGATGGATCTTCTGGCCCGCAATCTGCGCGCCCGGCCAAAGGCGGTGATGGCATGAGCGATCGCATCCACATCAAACCCTCCGAATATGGCGTCGTGCGTGTCTTCGATGTCGATCTGCCCGCCGATCAGGTCAAGGCCTTCAACCGCCGCAATGGCACATGGCCGCTGCAAGACGCGCTTGGCGCCGATACGCTTGATCCCGACCATGTCGATCTGATCGCGGTCGAGGATCTCGATGAACTGGGCCTGTCCGGCTATCTGGCCGAGGGCTTGGGGATTTCCGCCGACGATCTGCGCGATATGCGCGGGCGGCTCGATGCGCTGTCGGGGCATGTGCTGATCGTCACCTCGCGTGCGTTTGCAGGCCAGGACCAAACGCTTTCCCCCCGCGCGCCGCTGCATCTTGTGGCCACTTTCACCGAAGACCGCCCGCCGGTCTCGTTCGATCCGCTGCCCTCGCAGGCGGCGCGCGGGACAACGGGCGGCAAGCCCGCCCCCAGTGACGCGGCGATGTCCGGGCGGGTGGCCTCCATCGCGCTGCTGGTCCTGTTTTTGCTGGTGGCGCTGGTCGTCTGGGTGGCGTCCTGATGGATGGCCTGATGCACTCCATGATCCCGACCACACCCTTGGCCGAGGGCGAAGTGGTGCTGCACAGCTTTCATCCCGACCGGGCCACGTATTGGCGCGATCACGCATGGCTTGCCGCCGCTGCGATGGCGCTTGGTATGGCGATTCTCTGGGTCATGGGCAATCCGCATGTCTGGACAGGGGCTGTCGGCGGGCTGGCCGCCGTTGCCGTGCGTGCCTTCTACGTCGCCTCCGACGAGATGCAGGCCCGGTGGGATCTGACCGACCGGCGCCTCCTGGGGCCACAGACCCGCGCCGTTCACCTGACCGACATCGCCCGCGTCCGCACCCTCGGTTCGGCGGTCCAGATCGTCACCCGATCCGGCGACAAGCATCTGCTGAAATATCAGCCCGACCGTGACGCGACCCGTCAGCGTATCCAGACCGCCATGACCGGAGCCCGCCCATGAGCAGCACCACGCTTTTCACCAATGCCCGTCTGATCGACCCGGAAAACGGGACCGACGCGCCCGGCTGGCTGCTGATCGACGGCGCCACGATCAAGGCGCTTGGCGCCCAAGCTGCAGCACCCGTCGCCGACACCGTGGTCGATTGTGGCGGCCATTGCCTTGCCCCCGGCATCGTGGATATCGGGGTCAAGGTCTGCGAACCGGGCGAACGGCACAAGGAATCCTATCGCTCTGCCGGGCTGGCGGCGGCGGCGGGCGGGGTCACCACCATGATCACCCGCCCCGATACGCTGCCCTCGATAGACACGCCCGAGGCGCTGGAATTCGTCGCCCGCCGTGCGAACGCCGCCGGGCCTGTGAATGTGCGTCCGATGGCGGCGCTCACCAAGGGCCGCGAAGGCCGCGAGATGACCGAGATCGGGTTCTTGCTGGATGCCGGCGCCGTGGCCTTCACCGATTGCGATCATGTCATCACCAACACGAAGGTGTTCCAGCGCGCGCTGACCTATGCGCGCGGCCTTGGCGCGCTGATCATCGCCCATCCGCAGGAACCGGGCCTCAGCGCCGGGGCGTCGGCCACCTCGGGCAAATTCGCCTCGCTGCGCGGGCTGCCATCCGTGTCGCCCATGGCCGAACGCATGGGGCTTGACCGCGATATCGCCCTGCTGGAAATGACCGGCGCGCGCTATCACGCCGATCAGATCACCACCTCCCGCGCGCTTCCAGCGCTGGAGCGCGCCAAGCGCAACGGGCTGGACATTACGGCTGGCACCTCGATCCACCATCTGACCCTGAACGAATTGGACGTGGCCGACTATCGCACCTTCTTCAAGGTCAAGCCGCCGCTGCGCTCCGAGGATGACAGACAGGCGGTGATCGAAGGCGTGCGCTCGGGGCTGATCGATGTCATCTGCTCGATGCACACGCCGCAGGATGTCGAATCCAAACGCCTGCCTTTCGAAGAGGCGGCGTCGGGCGCTGTCGCGCTGGAAACCCTGCTGCCCGCGGCGCTCCGGCTTTATCATTCCGGCGATCTGGACCTGCCCACGCTGTTCCGGGCGATGGCGCTCAATCCTGCGAAACGGCTGGGGCTGGGCTCGGGCCGGCTTGCGCCGGGGGCGCCCGCCGATCTGCTGGTCTTCGATCCCGACAAACCCTTCGTGATGGATCGCAACACCTTGCACTCCAAGTCCAAGAACACCCCGTTTGACGGTCAGCGCCTTCAAGGTAAGGTGCGTCTCACCTATGTCGCCGGAACCCGCGTGTATGAGGCCGCCTGATGCCATTGCTTGAGACCGCACCCGTTCTGCTGATCCTCTGGGCTGTGATCGGCTATCTGTTGGGGTCGATCCCGTTCGGGCTGGTGCTGACACGCGCGATGCATCTCGGCAATCTACGCGAGATCGGATCGGGCAATATCGGGGCCACGAATGTCCTTCGCACCGGGTCCAAAAGCGCCGCTGCGGCGACGCTGCTGCTGGATGGCGGCAAGGGGGCGCTGGCGGCATTGCTGGCGCGCTACCTGACCGGCGAGGATGCCGCGCAACTGGCCGGGCTGATGGCGTTTTTCGGCCATTGCTATCCTGTCTGGCTCAAGTTCAAGGGCGGCAAGGGGGTGGCGACATTCCTGGGGCTGGTTCTGGCGCTGGCTTGGCCGGTGGGGGTGGCCTGCTGCCTGACATGGCTGGTCACCGCCGCGTTGAAACGGATGTCGTCCTTTGCGGCGATCACGGCGGCGGCGCTTTCGTCGATCTGGGCGATCGTGCTGGGTCGGCCCGACGTGTTCCTGCTCTGCGCGATCTTGACCCTCGTGGTGTACTGGCGCCACCGGGACAACATCGCGCGCATAAGGGCCGGAACCGAACCCCGGATCGGGCAGAAGTGACCTGACCGGGTCCGCCCGCGCCCGCTGCGTCATCTGACCTCTGCCAACCTGCCGGGCAGACCGATCCCGCACCGATCATGCACCGACGCGATACCGACGTCATACCGACGTGATACCGATGCAGTTTTTCGCTGTTTTTCGCGGTTCTCCGCTCAGTAGGAATATTGCGCGTAAATCTTGCTGAGGTCGCCGTTCCAGTCGTCTTCGTAGTGGTCCAGCAACTCGTCTGCGGGGACTTTTCCGCTCTCCACGCTTTCCTTCAACGCGTTCAGGAAATGGGTCTCGTCCGGGATCATCCCGTTGGCCCCGGCCCGCCCGCGCGCCCTGAGTCCCGCTTCCGAGAGGTCCAGAACCTCGCGCGCCAGATCATGCATGGAAATGCCCATCACATTGGCCTGCAACGCTTTTTCGCTGGCTGCAACCCGCAGCGCCTCGCGGGTTTCTGCGTCCCAGTCCTTGACGATATCCCAAGCGGCATCCAGCGACGATTGGTCATACATCAGCCCCACCCAGAACGCCGGCAGCGCGCAAAGCCTGCGCCACGGCCCACCATCGGCCCCGCGCATTTCAAGATATTTCTTGATCCGTGCCTCGGGGAAGATGGTGGTCAGATGATCCGCCCAGTCGGACAGCGTCGGCTTTTCCCCCGGCAACGCCGGCAGCTCCCCCTTCATGAAGTCCCGGAACGATTGCCCCAAAGCATCAATGTATTTGCCGTCGCGGTAGACAAAATACATAGGAACATCAAGGGCATAGTCGGCCCATGCCTCGAACCCGAATCCTTCGTCGAAGACGAAGGGCAGCATCCCTGTCCGGGCCTCATCCAGATCACGCCAGACCCGCGCGCGCCATGATTTCAGACCTGTCGGCTTGCCATCGAAAAACGGCGAATTGGCAAACAGCGCCGTCGCCACCGGCTGCAACGCCAGCGCCACGCGCAGCTTGCGCACCATGTCCGCCTCAGACCCGAAATCAAGGTTCACCTGCACGGTGCAGGTCCGGTACATCATGGACTTGCCCATGGTGCCGACGCGGTCCATGTAGTCGGTCATCAGCTTGTAGCGGCCCTTGGGCATGCGCGGCATGTCCTCGTGGCTCCAGATCGGTGCGGCGCCCAAACCGATGAAGCCCACGCCCACCTTGTCGGCGATGTCCTTGACGTCGCGCAGATGGGCGTTCACCTCGTCACAGGTTTCGTGGATATTCTCCAGAGGTGCGCCCGAAAGCTCAAGTTGTCCGCCGGGCTCGAGGCTGACATTCGCGCCATCCTTGGTCAGTCCGATCAGCTTGCCGCCTTCCTCAAGCGGCGCCCAATCGTGCAGGTCGCGCAGCCCTTCAAGCACCGCCAACACACTGCGTTCACCCTGGTAGGGGATCGGCTTGAGCGTGTCCTTGCAATATCCGAATTTCTCGTGCTCGGTGCCGATGCGCCATTCATCTCGCGGCTTGCAGCCGCTCGCCAGATATTCGGCAAGTTGTTCATGCCGCTCGATCGGCCCGCCACCGGACTGGGGTATGGACATGACCGTTTCTCCTGCCTTGTCGCGCATTGCTGGCTGCCACAAGTGGCGGCATTCGCACGGGGTGTCAATGTAGCCGTGGGTATGATTTTTGCCAGATCACCACAGGCATGTCCCCCTGTCGTTTCATTTGGGCCAGCATACGCTCGGTCCGGATGCCCGGCAGGGTTGCAAACGCATCGAAAAGCGCCTCCGCGCCGCTGGCGGTCAGGGGGATTGCAAGATCGGGCTGGCCCGGTTGACGCAGGATCCAATGCGGCGGCTTTCCAGTGGGATCAAGCGACACTTCCGACAACTCGCCCAAAGCGACCATGCCGCCGGTCAACGGCCCGAAATAGGCGATCTGGCCCTCGACCACAGTGACGACACCCGGACCATCCTGACCCGAGCGAAAGCGTCCGCGCTGCACCCCGGCGGCCACCAGAACCGCGCCTGCTGCGGCGATCACATAGCCCAGCCAGTGCAACAATCCGACCGTCCCTAAGGCCCACCAGAGGCCGACAGCCAGAATCGCACCGCCCGCCAGCACCTCGCGCCACCGCCACATCGCCGCCGTCGCCTCGGGACGAACAAAGCTCATGTCCAATCCCCAACGGCCATCTGCCAGACCGTCATCGCCGCCACGACGGCGGTGTCCGCCCGCAGGATGCGCGGGCCAAGGCTGACCGGATGCGCGAAGGGCAGGGCGTTCAGGCGGGTGCGTTCGGCGTCTGAAAATCCGCCCTCCGGACCGATCAGGATTGCCCAGGCCCCTGAATCTGCGGCGCCAAGCGCCTGTGTCGCACCGGCCAACGCCTCGTCGCAGAACATCAGTTTGCGATCCTCGGGCCAGTCCTGCAGCAACCGGTCAAGCTTTTGCAGATCAGCGACCTCGGGCACGTAGGTGCCGCCGCATTGCTCGGCGGCCTCAATCGCATGGGCCTGCAGACGGTCCTGCCGAATACGCTCGGAATTGGTGAAATCCGTCTGCACGGGCAGGATACGCGCGGCCCCCATCTCGGCGGCTTTCTCGACGATGAAATCGGTGCGCGCCTTCTTGATCGGAGCGAACAGCACCCACAGATCGGGCGGGTTTCGCTGTGGGCCGGTCTGATTGTCCGCCCGCAGAACGCCGCCGCGTTTCGATGCGTCTTGAACGGTGGCAAGCCATTCGCCATCACGTCCGTTGAACAGCAAAACGGCGTCTCCCGCGCCACGTCGCATCACCCCGAAAAGGTAATGCGCCTGATCGCGATCCAGAGGAACCGTTTGCCCTTCCCCCAATGGGTGCTCTACATAAAGCCTGATCTTTGCATCTGCCATGGGGGCACCTTATGACCGGCAAGAACCAGACGCCAGAGGCTGCAGGCATGGTCGCCGACGCGGTCAAAGGCAACTGGGTGGACCGTTTCGCGCCACAGGCCACGCGGCCCTACCTGCGACTGGCTCGTGCGGATCGGCCTATTGGCACATGGCTTTTGTTGCTGCCCTGCTGGTGGGGGCTGTTGCTGGCGATGCTGCATGACGGGCGCGCGTATTGGCACGACCTTTGGATATTTGCGGGTTGCGGCATCGGGGCTTGGTTGATGCGGGGGGCAGGCTGCACGTGGAACGACATCACCGACCGCGATATCGATGGGAGTGTGGCCCGCACCGCGTCGCGCCCCATCCCCTCGGGTCAGGTGAGCGTGAAGGGTGCGCTTGTCTGGCTGGTCGCGCAGGCGCTCGTGGCGTTTTGCATCTTGTTGACCTTCAACGCGGCTGCAATCGCCCTTGGGGTGCTGGCGCTTGTACCGGTGGCCATCTATCCCTTTGCCAAGCGGTTCACCTGGTGGCCGCAGGTATTTTTGGGGTTGGCGTTCAACTGGGGTGCGTTGCTGGCATGGACAGCGCATACCGGGCAACTCGAATGGCCGGCGGTTCTTTTGTATCTGGCCGGTATTTCGTGGACACTGTTCTACGACACGATCTACGCACATCAGGACAAGGAGGACGACGCGCTGATCGGCGTCAAATCCACCGCGCGCCTGTTCGGTGAGCGGACCCCAAAATGGCTTGCCATGTTCCTTGTTCTGACGGTCGCTCTGCAGTCGCTGGCGGTGATGATTGCTGCCATAGGCGGTAGTTCGCCGGCCCTGCTGATGGCGCTTTTGGGACCGTGGGCGATGGGCTGGCATATGCAGTGGCAGTTGCGCAAACTGGACTTGGATGACAACGATACGCTGCTTGGGTTGTTCCGGTCGAACAGGGATGCAGGGCTGCTGCTTTTGCCGTTTTTCGCCGTTGCGCTGCTGCTGTGATTGAACATCCCTTCCGCACGGCCTAAACACGCTCACACCAATAACTTGCGGGCCTGAATGCCATGCGCCTGTCTTCGATCTTCACTATCGCCGCCACATTTCTGGCCGCAGCCGTGTTCTGCGTGCTGATGGCCAGTTTCGCCGTGCGCATCATCGAGGACAGCTCGCGCCTCTCCGTGCGGGAAACACTCGAGCAGAACAGCATGACCTGGGCCGAGGTGGATGCCAACGGGTTGCAGGTTTTTCTGGCTGGCACCGCCCCGTCAGAAGCCTCGCGGTTCAAGGCACTCTCGGTCGCGGGCACGGTTGTGGATGCGGCGCGCGTCATAGATCAGATGCTGGTCGAGGACGCGCAGATCATGACGCCACCGCGATTTTCGATCGAAATCCTGCGCAACGATAGCGGCATTTCCCTGATTGGTCTTTTGCCGGCATCGACGGATCGTGATGCCCTCATGACAGGAATCGCCAAGGCGACAGACGGCGCCCCCGCCAAGGATCTGCTCGAATCCGCGGATTACCCTGAGCCGGAGACGTGGGAGGACGCGCTTGAGTTTGCCGTCGACTCACTCAGCCTGCTGCCACGAACGAAGATTTCCGTCGACTCGACGCGGGTTCAGATCATGGCCATGGTCGACAGCCCCGAAGACAAGCGCAGGCTGGAAACCGAGCTGGCCCGTGCGGCGCCTGCGGATGTGCGGCTGTCGCTGAACATCTCTGCGCCGCGCCCGGTCATTACCCCGTTCAATCTGCGGTTTTTGATCGAGAACGGCACCGCAAAATTCGATGCTTGTTCCGCCGACACCGAGGAGACACGCGACCGCATCCTGAGGGCTGCCGGGCGGGCGGGGCTCGAGTCCAAGGCGGATTGCACAATCGGGTTGGGTGTGCCCTCGCCGAAATGGGGTGATGCGGTCGAACAGTCGATCACGGCGCTTGCGGAACTGGGGGGCGGCACCCTGACCTTTTCGGATGCGGACATTTCACTTCTGGTGCAGGAGGGCACGCCGCAAAACACCTTTGATGATGTGGTGGGCAAGCTTGAAACCTCTTTGCCGGATGTCTTTGCGCTGCATGCGGTTCTTCTGGAGCCTGAGGACAAAACCGACGCGGCGCAGCCCGAATTCGTGGCGACGTTGTCGCCCGAAGGTCTTGTGCAGCTGCGTGGCAGGGTGGGCAGTGAACTGGCGCGTGAAACGCTCGACAGTTTTGCCAAGGCGCGGTTTTCTTCCCGATCCGTCCATATGACCGCGCGTGTGGCCGAAGGGCTGCCCCGAGACTGGGCGTTGCGGACGTTGACGGGTCTCGAGGCCCTGACCTACTTGTCGAATGGTGCCGTCACCGTGACCCCGGATGAATTGACCGTGGTGGGCGATACCGGCCGGCAGGACGCATCCGCGATGATTTCGGGATTTCTTGCCGGGAAGCTGGGAGAAAGCTCACAGTTTTCGATCGACGTCACCTACAAGGAAGCGCTTGACCCGATCGCGAGCATCCCGACCCCGGAAGAATGCGAGGCGCAGATCGCATCCGTGCAGTCCGGGCGCAAGATCAACTTCGAGCCGGGGTCTTCGACCATCGATGGCAATGGCGCGGCGATCATGGACGATATCGCGGAAATCCTGAGAGAATGTGGCGATATCCGGATCGAGATCGGAGGCCACACCGACAGCCAGGGCCGTGAAGAGATGAATGAGCGTCTGAGCCAGGAACGCGCGCAGGCTGTCTTGAATGAATTGCGCGCGCGACGGGTGCTGACGTCGTCTTTCACGGCCAAGGGATATGGCGAAAGCCAGCCTATCGGCGATAACGACACCGAAGAGGGCCGGGAAGCCAATCGCAGGATCGAGTTCCGCCTGTTGCGCCCTCAACCGGCCGAAGAAACCGAGACGACGCTTGAAAGCCTAGAAGAACCGGGCGAAGAAGAGACCGGAACGACTGACGCAGAGCAGGAAGAGACCGCGGATGAACAGAACTGAGTTTATCATCGCCACCGCGATCATCCTGTTCGTGGCTTTCTGCATGGGGTGGTTCGCCAATTGGCTGGTGCATCGCTTCATCCGCGTGAACCAGTCCGATGTCGGTGAGCTGGAGCGCCTTGCGCAAGAGTTGCACGAGGCCGAGGAAACCCGCGATCAGGCCATCACATACCTCCAGCAGCGCGAGGCCGAGTTGACCAATCAACTCGCTCAATCCGAGGCCGAACTGGCTGCCACGATGGACGGTCTGCGCGAAGCCCGGTATGAGGCCGAACAATTGCGCACTCATCTTGAACGCGTGACATCAGGCTGAGATTGGGACTGTCGGCGCGCATCGGTTTGTGGACGGCGGGCGCCGCTTTCGGTTTTTCACTTCACGTTGCGGCAAGAACCCGCTAAACGCCGATCATGATCGCACCAAGCACATATTCCACGACCCGACGAGGACGCTGACGCGTCCGACGTCCCCGTTTGCGATCTTTGGCGCTTTGCGCCGTTCCCCTTCCTGAAACATTGACTTGCCCGCGCCTCTAAGGCACTCAAAGGGCTTCTTAATAAAGGATACCCACATGTTTCCGTCCGTTCTACCCACATACAACCGGGCGCCGCTGACTTTCGTCAAGGGCGAAGGCAGTTGGCTGGTCGAAGCGGATGGGCGCCGATTTCTGGATTTGGGCGCGGGAATCGCGGTGAACGCGCTTGGCCATGCGCACCCGGCACTGATCTCGGCGCTGACCGAGCAGGCGGGCAAGCTGTGGCATACATCGAACCTCTATAACATCCCGCAGCAGCAGGCGCTGGCTGACAAGTTGGTGGATGCGACCTTTGCCGATACAGTGTTTTTCACCAATTCCGGCACTGAATCCTGCGAGTTGGCCGTCAAGATGGCCCGCAAGTATTTCTACGACAAAGGTCAACCCGACCGGATCGGCATAATCGCCTTCGAAGGCGCGTTCCATGGCCGGTCCCATGCCGCGATTGCGGCTGCCGGATCCGAAAAGATGGTCAAAGGGTTCGGTCCTCTTCTTCCTGGCTTCTCTCAGGTCGCATGGGGGGATCACGACGGGCTTCATGCCGCTATCAGCGACACCACCGCCGCGATCCTGATCGAGCCGGTTCAAGGCGAGGGCGGCATTCGCCCGGTGCCGGATCAATGCCTCAAGGGCTTGCGTGATCTGTGCGACGAAAAAGGCATCTTGTTGATCTTTGACGAGGTGCAATGCGGGATGGGCCGTACTGGAAAGCTCTTTGCGCATGAATGGGCGGGAATCGAGCCTGACATCATGATGGTCGCCAAGGGGATCGGCGGGGGGTTTCCGCTTGGCGCGGTGCTGGCCACTCAAGAGGCCGCCAGCGGTATGACGGCTGGCACCCACGGGTCGACCTATGGCGGAAACCCTCTGGCCTGTGCTGTGGGTGCCAAAGTCATGGATATCGTGGCTGACCCGGACTTCCTGAAGGCGGTCAACGCCAAGGCGGGGCAACTTCGCCAAGGTCTCGAAGGGCTGGTTGCCAGCCACCCGGATGTCTTCGAGGGCGTGCGCGGTGCGGGCTTGATGATCGGTCTGAAATGCAAGGTGGCCAATACAGATGTGGTCGCGGCAGGCTATGACGCCAAGGTGATCACCGTGCCGGCCGCCGACAACGTGGTCCGACTTTTGCCGCCTCTCAACCTCAGTGACGCGGATATCTCCGAGGCGCTGTCGCGCCTCGAAACCGCCGCTGCCGCGGTCGAAACCAGAATGGCGTCCTGATCATCGGGCGCTTTGCATTAGTCCGGGGATAGAGGCGCCACTCCGACTGCGATCCGCAACTGGACCGTGCGCTGCCTTCCCCTCACTCAAGGTCTGAACGAGATGAACAATTTCCTCGATATCCATAAAACCGATCCCGCAGCGCTGCGGCAGATCGTCGACACGGCAAAAGCCATGAAGGACGCGCGCAAGGGCCGTCCGCGCGGTGCAACCGATGACGAGCAGCCTTTGGCGGGGCGCATGGTGGCTTTGATCTTCGAAAAACCGTCAACCCGGACACGGGTCAGCTTTGATGTCGGCGTGCGGCAGATGGGCGGTCAGACAATGGTGCTTTCAGGGGCTGACATGCAGCTTGGCCATGGCGAAACCATCGCTGACACCGCCCGTGTGCTCAGTCGTTATGTCGATCTGATCATGATCCGGACCTTTGATGAATCGGTCCTGATCGAAATGGCGGAATATGCGGATGTGCCAGTGATCAACGGTCTGACCAACCGGACCCATCCCTGTCAGATCATGGCCGACATCCTGACCTACGAGGAACATCGCGGGCCGATCGCGGGCCGCAAGGTGGTCTGGTCCGGCGATGGCAACAATGTCTGCGCATCCTTCCTGCAGGCGGCGGGGCAGTTCGGTTTCGACGTGACCTTCACCGGACCCGCGCAGCTTGATCCCGAAGACGCATTCGTGGGTTTCGCCCGCCAGAAAGGCAGCAGCATCCAGATCGAACGTGACCCGGTCAAAGCGGTGACAGGCGCCGATCTGGTGGTCACCGACACATGGGTCAGCATGCATGACAGCCAATCCACCAAGGAGCGGCGGCACAACATGCTGCGCCCCTATCAGGTGAACGATGAGTTGATGGCCCATGCCAAGCCGGATGCCCTGTTCATGCACTGTCTGCCCGCCCATCGTGAGGAAGAAGTCACCAGTCAGGTCATGGATGGACCGAATTCTGTCATCTGGGACGAGGCTGAAAACCGTCTCCACGCCCAGAAAGCCATCATGCGCTGGTGTCTGGACGCCTGATATCACGGGGCGGCCCATGTCTTGGGCCGCCACAACAAAGCGCCCTCATCACCGCGCTGCGGTTCTGGAGCGCGGGATCATGCGTAGAGGCGCGATTAAAGCGCTAGAAGAATTTTCCTAAGACCCGCCTCCTGAACGGCCTCGGCGGCGTCGGCGGGCCGAAACCATGCGCGCTGCCGTTCATGCGCTTCGGGAAAGGCGTCGGAAAGCTCGGTCACATCCAAGCGGAACACCTCTACCTCGACGAGCAGATCGCAGCCATCATCGGCAGATTTTTCATAGCAAAACTTGCCCAGGCCGGTCTCGTGCAAAACGCCGGATTTGACCCCGGCCTCCTCCCACGCTTCTTTCTGTGCGGATTGCGCAGGGGACATGCCCTTTTCCAGCCAGCCCTTTGGTAAAATCCATCTCCCGGTGTCGCGGCTGGTGATCAGCAGAACCTCGGTCCCTTCGGCGCCGGTCCGGCAGCACAGGGCCGCCGACTGTTCTTCTTCCGGGAGACGAAAAAACGGCTGTAGGACGCCTGACCACGCTTTTTTCATACCTTCAATCATGTGAGTACCGTACCTGCTCGATTTTCGTTGTTTTTATGCAAACAATATATGCGATACGGCGCAAATTACAATTCACGCCCCGTTTCGACGGTTTGCGCGCAATGTCGGGTCGGCTTTGGTCGGGTCTTCGGGCCATGGATGTTTTGGATACCTGCCGCGCATATCCTTGCGGACATCGGCGTAACTTGTGGCCCAGAAACCCGGAATATCCGTTGTTGTCTGCACTGGCCTGCCCGCGGGCGACAACAGAGTGACCCGCAAAGGTGTGCGTCCGACATGGGGGTGGATCGTCTGGCCGAACATTTCTTGTAGGCGCAACTGAATCTCGGGGGCCTCACCCGCATAATCGATCGGTATTTTCCGGCCCAGGGGCGTCGTGAAATGAGCGGGTGCGTTTTGATCGAGAAACTGCATCTGGTCGAAATCCAGCCGCGCCCGCAGCGCATCCAGCATGTCAAAACGTTTCCAGTCCTGTGCGGTTCTGACCTCTGCCAGATACGGCAGCAACCAATCCTCCAGGCTCTCCAGAAGCGCGGCCTCGGTCATGTCCGGCAAATCCGTCCTCGTGCCACGCAGCAGGTCCACCCGTGCCGCAAAGCGTTTCGCAGCGTCGCTCCAGATCAGTCCCAGATCGCGGACGCCATCCAGCATGGCACGCGCCATGGCCTCGCGGGGGGCGGTTTTCCACACACGGTCATCCAGAACCAGCGCGCCGAAGCGTTCTTGTTGCCGCGCGATCACCTTGCGGTCGCGCCGGTCCCAAAGACAGACATCTTGCCAATTGATCTGATCTTGGAAAAGCGCCCGGATCTCGGCTTCGCTGATCTGGATTGCCTGCCGGATGCGGGCGTCTCGGGGGTTGCCGTCAAGATCGGTCGCCACGATCAACCTTGCAACCGACAGATCATCGCCCTCGGGCATCACCGCGCCCTTTCCGCCCGAAAGAACATAGCGCGGCGCATCCCCCTTGCGCCGCATCCCGACCCGGTCTGGATAGGCAAGCGCGGCCATTTCAGCATCGCTGAAGGGGTTTGCAGGTTTCTTGCTGGCCTGACGTGCAAGGCGCTTGGCTTCGGTTCGTATCCGCTCCAGCGCGCCACGATTGGCGACATGCGATTGCCGCTGCGCATAGCCCTTTGGATCGCGCACCGCCATGAGCCGCAAGGTCAGATCAACGGGCGCACTCCGTGGGAGGGGATCACGATCTGATAGAAGTGCTGCCAGCTGTGCCGCTTGCGCCCCGGCCAAGGCCATCACATGCGCCAGCCTCGGGTGTAGTGGAAGCGCGGCAATCGCCTTGCCATGCGCGGTGATCCGGTTCTCGTCATCCAGCGCCCCCAGCATCCGCAAAAGCGCCTGCGCCTCGGCAAAGGTGCCCGGATTGGGCGGCGTCAGAAACGCAAGATCGCCCGGTGCCGCACCCCAGACCGCCAACTCCAGAGCCAGCCCCGACAGATCCGCAGAGTCGATCTCGGCTGGAGGATAGCCAGACAGCGCGCCGTCCTCGCCCTTGGTCCACATCCGGTAGCAGACACCTTCAGCCACCCGCCCCGCACGGCCCGCGCGCTGCGTCGCCTCGGCGCGGGTGACGGGTTCGGTCACCAGCCGGGACATGCCGCTGCCCGGATCAAAACGCGCCCGCCGCGCCCGGCCGCAATCGACCACAACGCGGATATCTTCGATGGTCAGCGAGGTTTCCGCAATGGCCGTCGCCAGCACGATCTTGCGCCCGTTCACAACCGGCGCGATCGCGGTGCGCTGCTTGGCAAAGTCCATGGCACCAAAAAGCGGCCGCACGTGACAGCCGGGCGGCAGTCGATCCCCGATCAGCGCCTCGACGCGCCGGATCTCGCCCTCGCCGGGCAAAAAAACCAGCACCCCGCCCTGTGTTTCCCCCACCGCCCTGAGAACCAGATCCGCCGCCGCATTCTCAAAGCGTCGCTCTTTGGGTGTGGGGCGGTCGAGCCAGCGGGTCTCGACCGGGAAACTGCGCCCTTCCGAGGTGATGACCGGCACCCCGCCCATGAGCCCGGCCACAGGGGCCGCATCCAGCGTGGCCGACATGGCCACCAGGATCAGGTCGGCACGCAGCGCCTCGCGGACTTCAAGACACAGGGCCAGCCCCAGATCGGCATTGAGAGACCGTTCATGGAATTCATCGAAAATGACGGCGCCGACGCCAGTAAGCTCGGGGTCCGATTGCAACATGCGGGTCAGGATGCCCTCGGTCACGACGTCGATGCGGGTGCTGCGCGAAACCTTGGCTTCGCCGCGCACGCGGTATCCCACGGTGTGTCCCGTCGCCTCGCCAAGGCTCTGCGCCATGCGCTCGGCTGCGGCGCGGGCGGCCAGGCGGCGCGGTTCCAGCATGAGGATGCGGCCCGTGGTCAGGCCCGCCGCCAGCATCTCCAGCGGCACAATGGTGGTCTTGCCGGCACCGGGTGGGGCCTGTAGAACCGCGCCGCCATGATCGCGAAGGGCTGCGATCAGCGGATCGATGGCGTCATGGATGGGCAATCGCGTGGACATGTTCGCCTTATCGACCAAGTCCCGCCGCTTTTCCATAGCTGCCTCTGGTTGCCCACTCTGGACAATTCGGGTCGTGCCAAGGCATGAAGGCATTCAGTATGCAAAGCAATGGACCTGCCGCCGCGATGGATATCGAGACCCTCAGCCAAGCGATCACATCGGGCGATCGTCGCGCCTTGTCGCGCGCGATCACCCTGATCGAAAGCTCGCGTGCCGATCACCGCGATCAGGCTGTGCAATTGATCGAACATCTGAAGACCGCGAACCGTCAGGCGATCCGTATCGGGCTGTCGGGCACGCCCGGTGTCGGCAAGTCCACATTCATCGAAAGTTTCGGCAAGATGCTGACGGGGCAGGGCCTGACAGTGGCGGTGCTTGCGGTTGATCCATCCAGCGCGCGGTCGGGGGGCTCGATCCTTGGTGACAAGACGCGCATGGAGGAACTGAGCCGTGATCCGAATGCCTTTATCCGACCCTCTCCATCGCGGTCGCATCTGGGCGGTGTCGCGCGCCGCACGCGTGAGGCTGTGACCCTGTGCGAAGCTGCAGGCTTCGACGTGGTCCTGATCGAGACCGTGGGCGTGGGGCAATCGGAAACCGTGGTGTCGGAAATGTCGGATCTGTTCGTTCTGCTGCTGGCCCCTGCGGGCGGGGATGAGTTGCAGGGCGTCAAGCGGGGCATAATGGAAATTGCCGATATCATCCTTGTGAACAAGGCCGATGGCGATCTCAAGCCGGCCGCGACACGGACCTGCAGCGATTACGCTGGGGCCCTGCGCCTGCTGCGCAAACGCCCTCAGGATCCCGAAGGGTTCCCCAAGGCGATGATGGTGTCGGCCATGCAGCAAGAAGGGCTGCAAACCGCATGGGACGAGATGACATCATTGATCGGCTGGCGGCGGGATAACGGCTTTTTCGATGCCCGCCGCGAGGATCAGGCGCGCTATTGGTTCGAGCAAGAAGTGCGCAACGGTCTTCTGGCGCAACTCGACACACCGAAGGCGCGCGCCATGATGCAGGATTACGCCTGCCGTGTCGCTGAAGGGTCGATCACGCCCACAGTGGCGGCGCAGGACCTGCTGGACGGCCTTCAAGGATAGGTCTCAGCCCTGCGCGAACACCACGATACCCGATACCAGGCAATCCAGGCTGTCCGTCCACGGCGTGGTCCGGGGCAGCGCATCCGTCAGCAGCGACAGTTCGGTGCAGGCGACAAGCAGATGATCGGCCCCCTCTGCGACAAGCGCATTGGCCTGCTCTGACAGGCGTGGCGCCAAGCCTTCGGGATCCTGCCCGGCCTTCACAGCCCGGATGATCGACAGCAGCTCGCTGTCATCGGGCAAATAAACCGGCTCCAGCCCATGCGCAGCAAAGGGCGCGTCGAACACTCCCGTCAGTCGCGTTGCAGGCGATGCAAGCAGGCCGATCCGCCGTGCCCCCGCGCGCGCCAGCGCAGCCGCGGTCAAGTCCAGCATGTCGAGAAATGGCAGATCGCTCGCCTGCTTGACCACCTCGGCGTAATGATGCGCTGTGTTGCATGGCATCGCCAGCGCCGCCGCACCCGCGGCCTCCAGATCGCGGGCCATCTGGATCAGGACTGGCCCTGGATCGTCGCCGGTGCCTTCGATAAGCGCCTTGATCCGGCTTGGCACTTGTGGATTCTGGTGTACGATCAGCGGAATGTGATCCGCGTCGTCCTTCGCAGGCACGGCATCCAGCACCTTCTGCATCAGAAGAATGGTGGCCTCTGGCCCCATCCCCCCCAAAATGCCAACGGTCTTCATGATCCGACAATCCTTCTTGGCGCTGTGCGACCGGCGGCTCTCAGCCCCCGGCCCGGGCCTGTATCTTGCGGTCTGCAGCCAGCTTGTCCAGCCGAATATCGGCGGATCTGGCGTGGCCTTCCATCCGTTCCTCTCGGCTGATGCGTGCGCTGACGCGGGCAAGGTCTGGAAGCGCGCGCGCCTCCACCTCTTGCCAGGTCACGGTCTTGAGAAACTTGTGCACAGACAGCCCACCGGTATAGCGCGCCGCCCCCGAGGTCGGCAGAACATGGTTCGGTCCCGCCGCCTTGTCGCCGAACGCCACCGTGGTTTCGGCACCAAGAAACAGCGAGCCATAGGCCCGCAATCTTTCGCGCCACCACGGCAGATCGCGGGCCTGAACATGCAGGTGCTCGGCCGCCCTGTCATCGGCGAAACGCGCCATCTCCTCGCGGTCGTCGCACAGAACGATCTCACCCAGATCGCGCCATGCGGCCTCGGCGGCGCTGCGGTTTGGCTCTGGCAGGGCGGCGATCACCGTGGGAATACGGGTAAGAACCTCCTCCGCCAGCGCAGGCGATGTCGTCGCCAGCCAGACCGGGCTGGTCGCGCCATGTTCCGCCTGCCCGATCAAATCGACCGCTACGGTCTCGGGATCGGCGCTGTCATCTGCCAAAACAAGGCTGTCGGTGGGACCGGCGACCATGTCGATCCCGATCGGGCCGAACAATTGCCGCTTTGCTTCGGCGACATAAGCGTTGCCCGGCCCCACCAGAATATCTGCGGGCGGCGCGCCGAACAGCCCGAAAGCCATTGCAGCCACGCCTTGCACGCCGCCGATGCACAGGATGCGCGTGGCCCCTGCCAAATGCATCGCGTAGAGCATCGGAGCGGGAATTCCCCCTGCGCCGTTGGGCGGCGAGCAGGCGGTGATATCGGTCACTCCTGCTTCGCGCGCCGTGGCGATGGACATGAGCGCGCTGGCAATATGCGTGTAGCGCCCGCCGGGGACATAGCAACCCGCCGCCGACAGCGGGATCTGCCGTTGCCCCGCGATCAGACCGGGACGCAGCTCGATCTGCATGTCCTGT
This sequence comes from Roseovarius sp., assembly GCA_023260815.1. Classification (GTDB taxonomy): domain Bacteria; phylum Pseudomonadota; class Alphaproteobacteria; order Rhodobacterales; family Rhodobacteraceae; genus Roseovarius. The sequence goes on along the minus strand of JALQUE010000243.1, from coordinate 4,498 downwards.
GCAGTGGCGCGCTGTGCCGCGGCAAAGCGGCTGATATTGTCATGCGCCCATGCGATGTCATCCTTCAGGTCCTGCGGCACCTGTGCCGTCGCCTCTGCGATCGCGGCCGATGAGACAGCGATGTCACCCTCCCACCCATCCAGTGTGCGGGCATATTCCAGCGCGACCTGCGCGCCCCCCGCCCGCAGGCGGGCCAGCATGATCTGAACGGTATCGACGATATCCGCGGCGGCCTGTGGCGGCTGACCCGGAGCGGATTTGATATGGTTGAGGGGCATGAACACTCTCCTTGTCGCCTTTTGCATGAAGGCTAAGCCGGCCGTCGAGCAAGGGGTTTGCCGCCCGCGTGGGGTGGTTTTTCCAGTGGCCGAAATTCACCTTCGGCAATCCCGAAACACGGCCTGGCTTCTTCTGGCCGAAAATATCCCGGGGGAGGCATTGAAATCCCTCGGGATTTCAATGTCGGGGGCAGAGCCCCCTTGTCACAGGGCTTTGTGAAGCCCTGCTGCGGCCTCTTCGATCAAATCCAGGGCCCCGTCGAAATCTCTTGTATAGTAAGGGTCTGGCACATGATCGACACCGGCCTGTGGCGCATAGCGCAGGAACAGATGCACAGGTGTCACGTTGCCTGCTGGCCGCATGGCCTCGATGGTGCGCAGATTGTCGGCATCCATCGCCACGATCAGGTCGAAAGCCTTGAAATCCTGTGCCTGAAACTGCCGCGCGCGCAGTTCCGACAGATCATGTCCGCGCGCCAGGGCTGCGGCCTGCATCGGGCCATAGGGCGGCGCGCCCACGTGCCAGTCGCCGGTCCCCGCGCTGTCGATCTCAAGTCCCGGAGCCAGACTGCGCAGCACGCCCTCCGCCGCGGGGGACCGGCAGATGTTTCCAAGGCAGACAAACAGGATGCGGGTGGTCATATGGGGCTCCTTTGGGCATGAAGGGATAGGGCAAGGAGATGGCATGGAAAAGATCGTTCTTTTGACTGGCGCGGGTATTTCCGCCGAAAGCGGGCTTGGCACCTTCCGCGATGAGGGCGGTCTTTGGGCGCAGCACAGGATCGAGGATGTGGCCACGCCCGAAGGCTTCGCGCGCGATCCGTCGCTGGTTCATCGCTTCTACAACGCGCGTCGGGTGCAGGCCGCGCAGGCCGCACCGAATGCAGCGCATCATGCCTTGGCGCGGCTGGAAGCCGCGTGTGCCGGCGAGGTGTTGATTGTCACGCAAAACGTGGATGGTCTGCACGAAGCAGCGGGCAGCCGGAACGTTCTGCACATGCATGGCACATTGGCAGGCGCCTTGTGCGGCGCTTGCGATCATCGCTGGCCCGCACCGATGGAGATGTCGCCGCAGGATTGCTGTCCGAAGTGCACGACGCCCGCGACACGGCCGGATGTCGTGTGGTTCGGCGAGATGCCCTATCACATGGACGAGATCTGGACGCATCTGGAAGAGGCCGACATTTTCGTTGCGATCGGCACATCTGGGCAGGTCTATCCGGCGGCGGCCTTCGGTCAGCATGCCGGGCGGGCCGGAGCGCATACGATCGAATTGAACCTGGAAGCATCGGTCAATGTCCACGACTTTACCGACATGCGGCAGGGCCTGGCCTCGGTGATCGTGCCGGCATGGGTGGACGAGGTGCTGCGCCGCTGACAGGCGCGGAAAGGCCGCTGGATGGCGCGGCCTTTCCCATGTTCTTCAAATGGTTACTCGGACTTGCCGTGCTGATGACCCATCCCGTGCGCGGGCTTGCGTTCCAGGTCGACGGGAACTTCGATCTCGATATCGCCCGCCTGTTCGAATGTCAGGGTGAGCGGGATCATGTCGCCCTGTTCAAACGGTTCGGTGAGGCCCATGAACATCACATGGTTGCCGCCGCGCGCCAGCATGAGCGTTTCGCCTGCCGCGACGGGAAATCCTTCGGTGACATGGATCATCCGCATCACGCCCTGGGCATCCTGCGTGTGCGTATGCAACTCGACCTGTTGAGCCGCCGGAGAGGTCACGCCAATCAGGCGGTCGTCGGCGCTGCTGTGGTTCATGATCGCCATGAAGGCGGCGCCCGAGGTGGCCATGGCGGCGGAGGAGCGCGCGTAGGCGTCGTTGATCATGATGTCCTGCGCGACGGCGGGCAGGGCGAGGGCGGTTGCGGCAAGGGCCGCGAGAACGGTGGTTTTGAAAGACATGCGAGTCTCCTGATCGTGCGTTGATTTGGAAAATGAAGGAATCAGGATCGTACAGGCGGGCCGCGCGCGCGCGCAGGCAGGCGTGCCAGATCAGATTTTTCTACAATAAAATCAATGCTTTGGGCAGGTTTCCACGAGGTCGGGCGTAGCAGGTCTACGGTGTCGCCGGTGGCGATCTGAAAAAGCGACAGGGCGCAGTCTGGGCAGATATGCATCGCGCCCGTGGGTTGCCCTTGAGAATCGATCAGAACCGTGACGGGTCCGGTGCCGGTACACAGCACCATCCGACCTGTGGGATCGGGCGCTGTCCGCGAGAGGGCCATGCCCTGCGCCGTGAGGGTCAGGACAAAGGCCAGTGCGAGGGCGAGATATGTGCGGATCGGTTTCATGTGTCGCCGCACTATAGGCCCACTGCAAGCCGGGGTGAAAGCGACAAAAAGAAACGGCCCCGCTGAAAAAGCAGGGCCGCGAATTTCGGTGTGAAGGGCGCCGGTATCAGGCGGCCGCGGCTTGCGCCTTGGAGATTTCCTTCTTCACTTTCAGGGCGTTGGACGAAAGTTCATCGTCTTTGGCCTTGGCGAGAAAGGCATCCAGACCACCGCGGTGATCGACACTGCGCAGGGCCGAGGTGCTGATCCGGAGCTTGATGCCACGGTTCAGGATTTCGGACTGCAGGGTCACGTCCTGCAGGTTCGGCAGGTAGCGACGCTTGGTCTTGTTGTTTGCGTGGCTTGAGTTGAAGCCAGACATGGGGCCTTTTCCGGTCAGTTCGCAGCGGCGCGACATGGTGTTTCCTCGTCTTGGGTCAAGGGGGCGGTCGGCCCCTGCTCAATACAAACGGGCACCGCCAGCGGCAGCGCCCCGAATTCGTCGGAGTTTCTTTATGGCCAAACTCGGGGGGCGTCAAGGGATTCGGGACAGGGATTCGGTGCGGGGTGTCCCAAGGCGTGATTTGTGTCCGGTTCGTACCAAACCTACGCGGGTTCAGGACGAAATACACCCGGCCCGCTGGAATTTGTGTCCATCCCGTACGCAAATTCGGGGCGATCGTCGGTCCCGGCCCCCAGATCGGGGCTTGCCGGGGGCGGACGGGCGCGTAGGGTGACAGCGACCCAGAGGGAGGAGAGACACGATGGAGATCACACGGGCCGGTCACAAGCCGCACAATCTGGCCAATCCCGATTACTTCACAGGCCGCGTCTGGCAGGAGTTGGTCGTCGAGGCGCCCGACCCTGCGCGGGTCCGCGCGCTGCGGGTGACGTTCGAGCCGGGGGCGCGCACGGCATGGCACACCCATCCCCTTGGTCAGACGCTGCATGTGGTATCGGGCGTGGGGCTGGTGGCGCTGCGCGACGACGCGCCTCAGGTGATCCGGCCCGGCGACACGGTCTGGATCCCCCCGGGAGAAGAGCACTGGCACGGCGCGACCAGCGAGACGATGATGTGCCATCTGGCCATTCAGGAGGCCGATGCCGACGGTCACGTGGCCGACTGGCTGGAGCATGTGAGCGACACCGAGTATGGCCGCGCGCCCGATTAACCGGATCGCAACGCTTGTCGTGTCAGATGAGCGGGTCGGCGATGAGTCGCTGTCGTCACGACATGGCGCCGCAGGGCGCTTGAACCAGAGAGGTGTGAGACGCAGATAGGTTGGGTGGGCGATCAGCCCCAGGATAACCACAGCAACAGGAGGCACGAGAGCGATGCACTTTCAGCTCAACACGGATTCGAACATTCGCGGCGACGAACGGCTTGAAGATGTGGCGGAAGAAATCGTGACATCCGCGCTGGGCCATCTGGCCGAGCGGTTGTCGCGGGTGGAGGTGCATCTTGTCGATACCAATGGCGCGAAGGGCGGTGCGGATGATATCCGCTGCACCATCGAAGCGCGGCCCGAAGGGATGCAACCCCAGACGGTCACCCATGACGATGCCGATGTGGCGGCGGCGTTGCGTGGCGGCTCGAAAAAAATCCGCGCCCTGTTGGAGAGTGAGTTCGGTAAGCTGGCGCGACGCTGAGGTGTCGCGGACGGGGCTTGTACCAAAGCGGTCCGATGCCAATGCGGCGGGAATTTATGCTGAAGCGGATAGGTCTTAATGCCGAAGCGGCGGGATCTTATGCCGATGCGGATAGGTCTTAGTGCCGAAGCGGCGGGATCTTATGCCGAAGCGGATAGGTCTTAATGCCGATGCGGATAGGTCTTATGCCAAAGCGGCGGGATGGCTGCCGAGACATCATGGCCGGTCGCGTGCCTGACGGGGCGGCTGGCCTTCAGGAAAGACAGGACGAATGACCGATATGCGCGATCT
>JALQUE010000225.1 GCA_023260815.1 Roseovarius sp. | reverse complement strand
CGCGGTCCAGTTCGAGGATCCAGCCGGTGATATCGTCGAGGAAATAGCGGTCATGGGTGACGATCAGGATGGTGCCCTTGTAGGCGATGAGGTGCTGTTGCAGCCAGGCGATGGTTTCGGCGTCTAGGTGGTTGGTCGGTTCGTCCAGCAGCAGCATGTCGGGCGCTTCGAGCAGCAGTTTGCATAGCGCGACGCGGCGCTTTTCACCGCCCGAGAGCGTGGTCACGTCGGCATCGTCGGGCGGGCAGCGCAGGGCCTCCATCGAGACGTCGATCTGGGCGTCGAGATCCCACAGGTTCTGGCTGTCGATCTCGTCCTGAAGGGTGGCCATCTCGTCGGCGGTCTCGTCCGAGTAGTTCATTGCCAGTTCGTTGAACCGGTCGAGCTTGGCCTTCTTTTCGGCGACACCGAGCATCACGTTTTCGCGGACCGAGAGGGCGGGGTCGAGTTCGGGCTCCTGCGGGAGGTAGCCGACCTTGGCGCCTTCGGCCGACCACGCCTCGCCGGAATAGTCGGTGTCGATCCCGGCCATGATCCGCATCAGGGTGGATTTGCCGGCGCCGTTCGCACCGACCACGCCGATCTTCACGCCGGGCAGGAAGCTGAGGTGGATGTTCTCGAAGCATTTCTTGCCACCGGGGTAGGTCTTGGAGACGCCCTGCATGTGATAGACGTATTGATAGGCTGCCATGAATACTGCTCCGGGATGGAATGGATGATGTGTTGGCCCCGTATCTAGTCAATCCGGACGCCCGCCGCAATCGTCTGTGCGTCAAGGGCGTGCCTGCTTTTCTTCTGGACACGGCAGGCGGGGCTGGCAAAAGGGAGGCATGAAGATTGATTTGCCGATGACGCGTCCGGGGCAGGTGATCGGGCTGTTGGGCGGGTCTTTCGATCCGCCTCATGCCGGGCATGTGCATATCAGCCGTGAGGCGCTCAAGCGGTTCGGGCTGGACCGGGTGTGGTGGGTGGTCAGTCCCGGCAACCCGCTCAAGGTGCATGGGCCGGCGCCGCTGGCGCGGCGGATGGCGGCGTGCGCGGACTTGGTGGACCATCCGCGCATCGCGGTGACGGATATCGAGGCGCAGCTGGACACCAGGTACACCGCCGAGACGCTGCGACGGTTGCAGGATCTGCGGCCTGGTGTGCGGTTTGTCTGGCTGATGGGGGCCGATAATCTGGCGCAGCTGGACAAGTGGCAGGACTGGCAGGACATCGTGGGACGGGTCCCGCTGGGGGTGCTTGCGCGGCCCGGTCAGCGCATTTCGGCGCGCATGTCCAAGGCCGCGCGGATCTACGATTTCGCACGCGTGCCGGGCGGGGCGAGCCGGTGTCTGGGCATGCGCGACGCGCCGGCGTGGTGCTTTGTGAACGTGCCGATGATCGCGCTGTCCTCGACGCGGTTGCGGAGCCGGGGGGACTGGCCGCGCGGTGACTGAAAATTGATGTCGCCGCCAAGAAATTCGATTGTCCCGACGCGCTGTGGGGCTTAGTTTTGGGCCATGAGCAGACAGCCTTTCTCGCGACGATTTTTCCTTGGGGCCGCACTGAGTGGTCTGGGGTCGGCTGCCTGGTCGACCGCGCCCGCGATATCGCTGCGCCCCAAGGCGCGTCCCACAGAGGCCGCGCAACGGACGGCCACCGGGGCGGAATCGCTGGTCGATGCGGCCAATCTGGGCGGGCGCGTCACGTTCAGCGTGATGGATGTGAAAAGCGGGCTTATCCTGGAGGGGCGGGGCGCCCATGACGGGCAGCCACCCGCCAGCGTCACAAAGGCGATCACGGCGATCTATGCGCTGAAGACATTGGGCGGCGATTTCCGGTTCAGCACGAGGCTTCTGGCGACGGGGCCGGTCGAGAACGGCATTCTGAAGGGTGATCTGATCCTGACGGGCGGCGGCGATCCGACGCTGGACACCGATGCGCTGGCGGCGATGGCGGCGGAGATGAAGCGCAAGGGCGTGCGCGAAGTGCGCGGGGCGTTCCGGGTCTGGGGCGGTGCGCTGCCGTTTGAGCGGGTGATCGACCCGACCCAACCCGAACATGTCGGCTACAACCCGTCGGTGTCCGGTCTGAGCCTGAATTTCAACCGCGTGCATTTCGAATGGAAACGGGCCAGCAATGGCTACAGCGTGACGATGGACGCGCGATCGAGCGCGCATCGTCCGGCGGTGACCATCGCCCGCATGGCGATCGCGCGGCGCGAGGGGCCGGTCTATACCTACCGTGATGGCGGCGATCACGACGCATGGACGGTGGCCAGCGGCGCGCTTGGCAATGGCGGGGCGCGCTGGTTGCCGGTGCGCAAGCCCGAAGCCTATGCGGGCGAGGTGTTTGCAAGTTTCGCACGCTCGCACGGGATCGTTCTGAAGCCGGGCGGAGCCCTGACACGCGCGCCCGAAGGCGAGGCGCTGGTGGTGCATCGCAGCGTGCCGCTGACCGACGTGCTGCGCGACATGCTGAAATATTCCAACAATCTGACGGCGGAACTTGTCGGCATGTCGGCAACCGCCAAACGCACCGGGAGTGCGCAGTCGCTATCGGCTTCGGCGCGGGAAATGAGCCGTTGGGCGCGCAGTGACCTGGGCATGGAGGGCGCCGCGCTGGTGGATCATTCCGGTCTGGGAGAGCGGTCGCGCCTGTCGGCGGATGCCATGGCGCGGGCGCTGGTGCGGGTGCGAAGCGAGGGCGCGCTGCACCGGATCCTCAAGGATTTTCCGTTGCGGGATGGCAATGGCCGGGTGGATCGCGGGCATCCGATCAAGGTGATGGCCAAGACCGGCACGCTGTATTTCGTAAGCTCTTTGGCGGGCTATATCACCGCGCCTGACGGTACCGAGATGGCCTTTGCGATTTTTTCGGCCAATACGGCAAACCGCGCCCGGATCGACCGAAACGCAGGCGGGCGCCCGCCCGGATCAGCCAGTTGGAACGCAAGGTCAAAGACCCTGCAACAAAAGCTGATCGAACGCTGGTGCGAGGTTTACGGCAGCTAAGCTGGGTCGCGGAACGTTGGGGCCGTCAGGCCGCGATGGTGACGGCGGTGCCCCAAGCGGCGCAGTTTTCCACAAGGCTGCCGGGCAAGGGGCGGTCGGTGAACATATGGTCGATATCGCGCAGCGACCCGATGCGCACCGGCGCGCTGCGTTTGAATTTCGAATGGTCGGCCACCAGAAACACCTCGCGGGAGCGTTTCAGGAGGGTCTGTCCGACGACGACTTCCTGAATGTCGAAATCCAGCAGGTCGCCATCTTCGTCAAGCGCGGAACACCCCAGTATCGCGTAATCGAATTTGAAATTCTCGATGGTGCGGGCGGTCAGGTTGCCGACCAGCCCGTTGTCGGCGCGGCGCAATGTGCCGCCGGCCACCACGATTTCACAGCTTTTGTTGGATAGCAGGGTGTTGGCCACATTCATGTTGTTGGTCACCACCATCAGGTTGTCATGATCGAGCAGTTCACGGGCCACGGCCTCGGTTGTGGTGCCGATATCCAGAAACACCGATGCGCTGTCGGGGATCGCCGCGGCGCAGGCCCGCCCGATGGCCTGTTTGGCGTCTTCGTTCAGGCGGCGGCGTTCCTCGTAGAGGATGTTGGTCACACCTGATGGCAGGATCGCGCCGCCATGCACGCGTTCGAGTTTTCCGGCATTTGCCAATTCGGTCAGGTCGCGGCGGATCGTCTGAACGGTCACATCGAAGCGTTCGGCCAGATCTTCGACCGTCACCTTGCCCTCGACGCGGGCGATTTCGAGGATATCAGGTTGGCGAAAGGATTGTGACACGACGGCGCGGCCTGCTGTTGGGCGTGGTGGAACCTGTTTTCGATTATGTTCGTTTTAGGGTGCAGTTCAAGTCTTCTGTTCGATTCGGTTCGATATGCGATGGTTTTGAGGGGTTTTCGGGTTTCTGCGGGTGCGAAATGTGGAGGAAAGTCTTGGAATAACAGGGTGAAACACCCAAGCGAAAACAAACGAACATTCGCGATTGACTTGATTGTGACTTCTGTGGTTCGTTTGCGCTCACATTCGGCGATGAGAGAGGGAGGCTCAGGTGCCATCAGTCCAAGGCGACACGATTGTCGATCTGTTCGTGATCGGAGGCGGCATCAATGGCTGCGGGATCGCGCGCGATGCGGCGGGCCGGGGGCTGAGTGTCGAGCTTGCCGAGATGAACGATCTGGCGTCGGCCACGTCTTCGGCGTCGACCAAGCTGTTTCATGGCGGATTGCGCTATCTTGAATATTTCGAAATCCGACTGGTGCGCGAAGCGCTGATCGAGCGGGAAACGCTGCTGCGGGCGATGCCGCATATCAGTTGGCCGATGCGGTTCGTGCTGCCCTATCACCGCGACATGCGGTTCGAGGGCGAGACGCCGACATCGCGGCTGCTGAACATGGTGATGCCGTGGATGAAGGGGCGGCGGCCCGCCTGGCTGATCCGGCTGGGGCTGTTTTTCTATGATCATCTGGGTGGCCGCGAGATCCTGCCGGGCACGCGCACCGTCGATCTGGCCACCGATCCGGCGGGCCGGCCCCTCAAGGACAAGTTCACGCGCGCCTTCGAATATTCCGACTGCTGGATCGAGGACAGCCGGCTGGTGATCCTCAATGCGCGCGACGCACAGGCCCGAGGCGCGGTGATCCGGACCCGGACGCGGGTTGTGTCGGCAGAGCGCCGCGAGGACGGGCTGTGGCTGATCCGGACCGAGGACACCGCGACGGGCGAGACGCGCGAGACGCGGGCGCGGGCGCTGGTCAATGCGGGGGGGCCGTGGGTCAAGGACGTGATCCAGAACACCCTTCGCCAGAATTCGAGCGATGGGGTGCGGCTGGTGCGCGGCAGCCATATCGTGACCCGCAAGCTGTATGACCACGACAAGTGTTATTTCTTTCAGGGGCAGGACGGGCGCATCATCTTTGCGATTCCCTATGAGACGGATTTCACCCTGATCGGCACCACGGATGCCGAGCATGCGGATGTGTCGGCCACGCCTGAATGCACCCCGGAAGAGGCCGAGTATCTGTGCCGGTTCGCCTCGGATTATTTCCGGACGCCGGTGACGCAGGACGATATCGTCTGGACATATTCAGGGGTCAGGCCGCTATATGACGACGGCGCCAAATCGGCCACGGCGGCGACGCGCGATTATGTTCTGACGCTGGAAGACAAGGGCGGCGCGCCGCTGTTGAATGTCTTTGGCGGCAAGATCACGACGTATCGCAAGCTGGCAGAGGCGGCGATGGCCAAGATCGCGCCGTTCTTTGAGGGCGCGGACCGGGAGTGGACGGCGGGTGTGGCGCTGCCGGGGGGCGATTTCGCGGTGGACGGTGTGGCGCAGTTGACCGCCGATCTGCGCCGGGCGTATCCGTTTCTGGACGACCTATGGGCCGGGCGATTGATCCGGGCCTATGGCACCGAGGCGGCGGTGATGCTGGGTGACGCGCAAACGCCAGAGGATCTGGGGCCGGATTTCGGCGCCACGCTGACGGGGCGCGAAGTGCTGTGGATGATGTCTCATGAATATGCCCGCAGCGCCGAGGACGTGGTCTGGCGGCGG
>JALQUE010000188.1 GCA_023260815.1 Roseovarius sp. | reverse complement strand
AGCGGTCCGATGCCAATGCGGCGGGAATTTATGCCGATGCGGCGGGATCTTATGCCGATGCGGATAGGTCTTATGCCAAAGCGGCGGGATGGTTGCCGAGACATCATAACCGGTCGCGTGCCTGACGGGGCGGGTGGCCTTCAGGAAAGACAGGACGAATGACCGATATGCGCGATTTGCGGGGTGTGGTGCCGTATCTGCCGACGCCCATGACGGCGACCGGAGAGGTGGATGACGCCGCCCTGCGGCGGCTGGTGGATCACCTGATCGATCAGGGCGTGCATGGTTTGACGCCACTGGGATCGACCGGAGAATTCGCCTATCTGGATTTTGCCGCCAAGGAGCGCGTCGTCGCCGCCACGGTCGAGGCGGCGCGCGGCCGCGTGCCTGTGATTGCCGGTGTTGCGGCGACCACCACGCGCGAGGCCGTGGCGCAGGCCCGGCGCTGGGCGCAGATCGGCGCGGATGGCATTCTGACGGTGCTGGAGGCGTATTTTCCGATCAGCGATGCAGGTGTCGTGGCCTATTTCACCGCCGTCGCCGACGCCACGGACTTGGCCGTGACACTGTATACCAACCCGAATTTCCAGCGCGTCGACCTGTCGTTGGACGTGATCGACCAACTGTCGCACCATCCCAATATCGTCTTCCTCAAGGATGCGTCGACCAATACGGGGCGCTTGTTGTCGATCCTGAACCGAACCGAGGGACGGATCGGGGTTTTTGCCGCCTCGTCGCATATCACCACGGCGGTCATGCTGATCGGCGGGCGCGGTTGGCTGGCGGGGCCGTCCTGCCTGATCCCGCGCCAAAGCGTGCGGCTGTTCGATCTGTGCGAGGCGGGAGACTGGACCGCGGCGCAGGCGCTGCAGCGCGATCTATGGGCGGTCAATCAGGTCTTTGCCACCTTCAATCTTGCTGGCGCGGTCAAGGCGGGGCTGAAATTGCAGGGGTTCGATTGCGGCGATCCTGCGCCGCCGCAATCCGCGCTTGGCCCTGACGCGGTCGAGGCGGTGCGCCGCGCGCTGACCCGCGTGGGCGCGCTGTGATCCGCAGGCCCGGTCCTGGGCTCGCGGATCAGCCGCGCCCGTTCAGCCGCGCCCGTGCGGCGCATCAAGGTCCAGCGCGGGGCCAATGGGCACGATCCGGTGCGGGTTGATCATGTCGTGGCTATGGTAATAGTGCCGCGTGATATGGTCGAAATCCACCGTTCCGGCGACGCCGGGCCATTGATACAGATCGCGCAGATAGGCCCAGATGTTGGGGTAATCCACGATCCGCGCACGGTTGCATTTGAAATGGGTGTGATAGACCTTGTCAAAGCGGATCAGCGTGGTGAACAGCCGCCAATCCGCTTCGGTCAGGCGCGCGCCCATCAGGTAGCGGTCCTGCGACAGCCGGGCCTCCAGCCAGTCGAGCGTGTCGAAAAGCGGGCCGATGGCCTCGTCATAGGCGGCTTGGGTGGTGGCAAAGCCCGCGCGGTACACACCGTTGTTGACCGTGTCGTAGATGCGCGCGTTCACCGGTTCGATCGCGGCGCGCAGATCCTCGGGCCAGTAGTCGTCGCCGTTGCCGGTCAGTCCGTCGAAGGCGGAATTGAACATGCGGATGATTTCAGCCGATTCGTTGGAGACGATCGTATCTTGGGACGTGTCCCACAGGATCGGCACGGTGACCCGCCCCGAAATGCCGGGATCGGCCCGTGTGTAGAGATCGCGGGCAAAGGGCAGGCCATGCAGCCGGTCGCCGGTGGCGCCGGGATGATCGGTGCGGAATTCCCAGCCCTCGGACCCCATGTCGGGATGCACGACCGAGACGCCGATGTGATCCTCCAACCCCTTGAGGGCGCGAAAGATCAGCGTGCGATGCGCCCAGGGACAGGCCAGCTAGACATACAGGTGATAGCGCCCGCTTTCGGCAGCAAAACCGCCCATCCCCGAAGGACCGGGGCGACCATCCGGGGTGATCCAGTTGCGGAATTTCGCGGTGTCGCGGACGAATGTGCCGCCCGTCTTGCCGGTGTCGTACCATTGGTCGTGCCACTGGCCGTCGATCAGCTGTCCCATCGGGTGTCTCCTGTTGCCTGAAGCTGAGATAATCGGCGTGACGCGGCCAGGGTAGCCCGTGTCGCGCGCAGGCCCCGTGCGGGTCTGCACATGTCGCGCGCCGCCTTCGTTGTGGCGTTTCTCTGTTTGCGCCGGGGGGGCGCAGCTTCTATAGAGGGGGCGACGATGCCCGTGACCGGGCCGGAAAGGTGTGCAGACGGGGCCGACCCATATCGGGGGTCCATCACGCTGCGATCGTCTGCCGCGCAAGGCCGCGCGGCGCGACCCCTTTCCCGGCGCGGTGCGGACCAGCGACAAAAAGGGGACCGCCCATGAGATTTGCAACGCTCACCTTTGCCCTGCTGACAGCCACCGGCGCGCAGGCCCATCCCGGCCATCTTGCCGAGGTTGCGGGACATGGCCATTGGCTTGGGGCCGCGGCCATCGGCGCCGCGATCGCCATCGGGCTGTGGGGCGCTCTGAAAGGCCGCAAGGACGCCGCGGCGTCCGCCGAGGACGACACGGCCGACGAGACCCCAGAAGACGAATTGCAGGAGGCCTGAACATGGGCAAAAAGACCGGGGTGATGATCTGCGGACATGGCTCGCGCAGCCAGTCTGCGGTGGATGAATTCGCGACATTGGCCGACAAGCTGCCGGCCTATCTGCCCGATGGCTGGGAGATGGAATACGGCTATCTGGAATTCGCCAACCCGGTGATCCGCGACGGCCTGGACAAGCTGCGCGAAAAGGGCTGCGAGCGGATCCTGGCGGTGCCGGGCATGCTGTTCGCGGCGATGCATTCCAAGAACGACATCCCCACGGTGCTCAATACCTATGCGGCGCGTCATGGCATCGACATCCGCTACGGGCGCGAATTGGGGGTCGACCCAAAGATGGTCGCGGCCGCCGGCGCGCGCATCCGTGATGCGCTGGCGCAGGCCAATGCGGATTCAGGTCCGGTCGATCTGCACGACACCTGCCTTGTGGTGATCGGGCGCGGCGCCTCGGACCCGGACGCCAACAGCAACGTGGCCAAGATCGCCCGGCTGCTGCAGGAAGGCATCGGCTTTGGCTGGTGCGAGGTGGGCTATTCCGGCGTGACTTTCCCGCTGGTCGAGCCCTGCCTGCAGCATGTCACGCGGCTTGGCTACAAGCGTGTCATCGTATTCCCCTATTTCCTCTTCTCGGGCATCCTGATCGATCGGATCTACGGCTTCACAGACCGGGTGGCCGCGGCCCATCCCGAGATCCAGTTCGTAAAGGCGGGCTATCTGGGCGATCATCCCAAGGTGCTCGAAACGTTCGCCGAGCGCGTCACCGAACAGGCCGGCGCCAACCCGCCACCCAATTGCGGCACCTGTCAGTACCGCACCCAGATCCTTGCGATCGAGGGCGAAGATATCCGCGAGATCACCCCCGAGCAGCGCGCGGCCTTCGCCCAGGCGCGCGGCGCGGGACATGCGGCGTTCAGCGACGTCCCCCCTCCGACCTGCGTGATGTGCAAATATCGCACCGCCGTCCTGGGCTTCGAAGCCGAGGTGGGCGCCGTGCAGGAAAGCCACCATCACCATGTCGAAGGCCAAGGCGCCAGCGCGCCGGGCTCGAACGTGGCGGATTGCAGCCTGTGCGATACGTTCTGCACGGGCCTGTGCCGACTGGAGGCACAGGGGCACCATCACCATCATCATCATGGTCATGACCATCCCCACGATCACGACCATCACCACCACGATCACGGTCACCACCACCCGGAATACCCCCATGCTGATCACCCGCTGGGGCCGGAAAGTGCGCGGAAAACCCGGGCCTGACCAGGTTCACCGTTCCCAAAATACTCCCGCCGGAGGCGTCCGGCGGTGACACCAAGACCGAAGGTTGCCCATTGCGCCCCTATGAAAAGAGCCCCTCGGCGATCTATGCCGAAAGTTTCGCTACCGTGCGCCGTGAGGCGCGGCTGGAGAGGTTCGGCCCCGGGATGGAGGCGCTGGCGATCCGCGTGATCCATGCCTGTGGCATGACCGAGGTGGCGGACAGGCTGGCGTTTTCCGATCAGGCCTGGGCGACAGGACACAGCGCGCTGCGCGCGGGTGCGCCGGTGCTGTGTGATTGCGAGATGGTTGGCGCAGGCATCATCCGGCGATATCTTCCGGCGGACAACGAGGTGATCGTCACGCTCAACGATCCGCGGGTGCCTGCGATTGCCGCGGGCATCGGCAACACCCGGTCGGCGGCCGCGGTCGAGCTGTGGGGGAACCGGCTTGAGGGCGCTGTCGTGGCCATAGGCAATGCCCCCACGGCCCTGTTTCACCTGCTGGAATTGCTCGATGAGGGCGCGCCGAAACCGGCGGTGATCCTGGGCTTTCCTGTAGGGTTTGTGGGGGCGGCCGAAAGCAAGGCGGAACTGGCGGATAACCCGCGCGGCTGCAACTTTGTGGCGCTGAGGGGGCGGCGTGGCGGGTCGGCTATCGCGTCGGCTGCGGTGAACGCTTTGGCTGCAGGGCTTCCGGAGGAGACAGCGTGAGATTTTTCGCAGAAAAATCGGGGGGCGAAAATTCTGCGAATTGTCGGGCATGGCGCTGATGGCAGGTCCTTGGTTGCATATCGTCGGTATTGGCGAGGATGGGATGGCGGGTCTTTTGCCTGCGACGCGCGCTGTCGTCGAGGCAGCCGAGGTGATCATCGGTGGTGACCGGCATCACCAGCTGTCGCAGAGTGTGAGTGCCGAGCGCATCGCCTGGCCCTCGCCGTTCGATGCGCTGATCGCCACCCTGGAGGCGCTACGCGGGCGGCGTGTGGTGGTTCTGGCGACGGGGGATCCCCTGTGGTTTTCGGTGGGCGCGCGCATCGGGCGCGCGATCACCCCCACCGAGATCACCTATCATCCGCAACTGTCGGCCTTTCAGCTGGCGGCCGCGCGCATGGGTTGGAGCCTTGCGGATGTCGAGACGCTGACTGTGCATGGACGCCCCGTGCAGCAGATGATCGCGTTCATCCAGCCTGATGCACGGCTGTTGATCCTGACCACCGGGTCCGAGACGCCGGGGCAGATCGCGGCCTTTCTGACCGAACGTGGTTTCGGCCAGTCGGCGATGACGGTGCTGGCCAATATGGGCGGCGGTGACGAGGCGCGCTTTGACGGACGGGCCGAGACATGGGACCATCAGGTGCCGGCCTTCAACACCCTGGCGGTGCAGTGCGTGGCGGCCCCCGATGCTGCGCTTTTGCCGCGGGTGCCGGGTCTGTCGGACGATCTGTTCCGCCATGACGGCACCATGACCAAGCAGGAGGTGCGGGCGGCCACGTTGGCCAAGCTGATGCCGATGCGCGGCGCGCTCTTGTGGGATATCGGCGCGGGTTGCGGCTCGGTCGCGGTGGAGTGGATGCGCGCGGCCCGGTATGCCCGCGCGATCGGCATCGAGCCGCGCGCCGACCGACGGGAGATGGCGGCGGCCAACGCGCTGGCGCTTGGTGCGCCGAGACTGGAGTTGATCGATGGGCGGGTGCCGGCGGCGTTGGAGGGGTTGCCCGCGCCGGATGCCGTGTTCATCGGCGGCGGGTTGAGCCGAGAGACCTTCGAGGCCGCATGGCAGGCGCTGCGCCCGTTGGGGCGGATGGTCTGCAACGCCGTGACGTTGGAAAGCGAAGCCTTGCTGTTGGACCTGCACAAGGGGCATGGCGGGCAGTTGGTCAAGCTGATGGTCAACCGCGCCGAGCCGGTGGGAGGGTTGACCGGCTGGCGGCCCCTGATGCCGGTGACCCAGTGGAGCCTCGTGAAGCGATGAGCCGAGGGCGGGGTTTGTGGCCCGGGGCGGGAGCCTCTGGCGGGAGTATTTGGGGATCGATGAAAGCGGGGCTTGGGCGATGAGCGGCGTTCTCTATGGCGTGGGGCTGGGGCCGGGTGATCCGGAGCTGATGACGCTGAGGGCGCATCGGCTGATCGCGAGCGCCGAGGTGCTGGCCTATCCCAGCCTGGCGGGCGGGGCCAGTTTTGCGCGGGCGATCGCGGCGGGCGTTATTCCGCCCGGGGCGCGCGAGATCGTGATGGATGTCCCGATGACGCCGGAGCGGGCGCCGGCGCAGGCGGCCTATGACAAGGGCGCGGCCGAGATCGCGGACGTGCTTGAGCAGGGGCAGAATGTGGTCTGTCTGTGTGAGGGGGATCCGTTCTTTTATGGCTCGTTCATGTATCTTTTTGCCCGGCTGTCCGAGCGCTACCGGGTCGAGGTGGTGCCGGGGGTGACGTCCGTCACCGCCTGTGCGGCCAGGGCGGGGTTGCCGCTGGCGGCCCGCAATGAGCGGTTGACCGTGTTGCCGGGGCCTTTGCCCGAGGCCGAGTTGCGGGCGAGGATAGAGGGCGCGGAAAGCGTCGTCATCATGAAGGTGGGTCGGCATCTGGCCAAGATCCGCGGTGTGATCGAGGCGCTTGGCCTGACCGGGCGGGCGGTGTACGTGGAGCGCGCGAGCCTGCCCGAAGAGGTGGTCTGCCCGCTGGCGGAGGCGCCGCGGGAGGCGCCGTATTTTTCCATGATATTGCTGACCAAGGGGGCCGATCCATGGCTGTGAAACCTGTCGTTCTGGCGCTGAGCCGGTCGGGTGAGGAGGTGGCGCATCGCGTGGCCCGTCTGATCGGGGCGCAGGTCCATGGGCGCGAGGGGCGCGTGGACCGGGCGGATGCGTTTTTTCCCAATGCGCTGGATCATGCGCGTGATCTTTTTGCCGCCGGTGTGCCGGTTGTCGGCGTGTGCGCCAGCGGCATTCTGATCCGGGCCGTGGCGCCCTTGCTGGCGGACAAGCGCGCCGAGCCGCCTGTCGTGTCGGTGAGTGACGATGGCGCGATTGTTGTGCCGCTTCTGGGCGGGCATCGCGGGGCCAACCGGCTGGCGGCAAGGATTGCCGAGGGTCTGGGCGCGGTGGCCGCGGTGACGACGGCGGGGGATGTGGCGATGGGTGTGGCGCTGGATGCGCCGCCCGAGGGCTACCGGCTGGCCAATCCGCAGGATGCGAAATCGGCCATGGCGGCGCTGCTGGCAGGCGAGGGTCTGACCGTGACCGGCGAGGATATCTTCGGGCTTGGTGCGCAGGCGGGCGGCGCGGTGGAGCTGGTCGTGAGCGAGGCGCCCGCGCAAGGGGGTGGCAAGCGGCTGGTCTATCATCCGCAGCGCAACGTTCTGGGGTTGGGATGTGCGCGCAATTGTGACCCTGAGGAGATGTGGGCGCTGGTCTGCGCCACGCTGGAGGAGGCCGGGATCGCGCAAGGCGCCGTGGCCTGTGTCGCGTCGATCGATCTGAAGGCCGATGAGCCGGCGATGAACGAGGTGGCGCGGCGGCTGGATGTGCCGTTGCGGCTGTTCAATGCGGCCGAGCTTGAGGCGCAGGCCGACCGGCTGGCCAATCCGTCGGACGTGGTCTTTGCGGAAGTCGGCTGTCATGGGGTGGCCGAGGGGGCGGTGCTGGCCTGCGGCGCGGATCTGGCGGTGGACAAGCGCAAGACCGCCAATGCGACCTGTGCCCTGGGCCGGGCCGCCGCGCCGATCACCGGGATGCCGGGCCGCGCGCGCGGGCGCTTGAGTGTCGTCGGCATCGGGCCGGGGCAGGCGGCATGGCGCACGCCGGAGGTCAGCCGGTTGATCGCCGAGGCTGATGAGCTTGTGGGATACGGGCTTTATATCGATCTGCTGGGGCCGCTGGCCGCGGGCAAGCCGCGCCATGATTTCCCGCTTGGCGGAGAGGAGGCGCGGTGCCGTCATGCGCTGGAGCGCGCGGCGGAGGGCCATAACGTGGCGCTGGTCTGTTCGGGCGATGCGGGGATCTACGCGATGGGCGCGCTGGTCTTCGAGCTTCTGGATCGGGGCAGGGACGATCACGGCGTGAGCGATGCCGCGCACCGGGTCGATGTGGTCTGTTCGCCGGGGGTGTCGGCCTTGCAAGGGGCCGCCGCGCGGGCGGGGGCGCCTTTGGGGCATGATTTCTGCACCATTTCATTGTCGGACTTGCTGACGCCGCGCGACGACATCCTGCGCCGTCTGCACGCCGCCGCCGAGGGCGATTTCGTGATCGCCTTCTACAATCCGGTGTCCAAGACCCGCCGCACCCTGTTGGCCGAGGCGCGCGACATCCTGCTCAGGCATCGCCCGGCGGACACGCCGGTGATGCTGGCCTCGTCGCTGGGGCGGCCCGAGGAGCATGTGCGCTACCGGCGGCTCGATGAGCTGCAGGTCGATGAGGTGGATATGCTGACGGTGGTTCTGGTGGGGTCGAGCAATTCGCGGCTGGCGCATCTGGGCGAGGGGCCGCGCATGTTCACGCCGCGCGGCTATGCGCGCAAGATCGACGGGGATCTGGCCGAGCCGCGCAGGACAGGTGGCGCGGCATGAACCCGATCCTTCTGGAATTCGCCGGGCGCATGGCCGATCAGGGCGCGACCCAACTGCCCGAGACCTATCGGCAGATGGCCGTCAACGCCCGCTTCTTTCTGGGCACGAGGATGGCCGGGGCAGCGCTGGCGCAGCGGCTGGACGCGGTGACGGGCTTTCGGTTGCTCCTTGAGAAGGGCCGGCTTGTCCTGAGTTTCGCGGAGGGGCCGGATCTGTCGGTCGAGGCGCAGGTCATCGGCACCTGGTCGGATGACGGCAGCTGGATGTGGGGGTGGGGGCATCCCGAGGTGCCCGAGCCCATGCAGCAGGCCGCCTGGGCGGTGCAGCACTTTGGCGAGCGGCAGGAGATCGAGGAGCTGTTGACGCGCGGCGGGCCGACGGACGAGGAACGCGCGCGGGAATATATGGCGATCTGCGCCTATATCTCGGACGCGGACGGGGTGTTCATGGGCGATCACGGCGGGGGCGGGCAGGTCTGTGTCTGCTATTATCAGAACGATCAGCTGAAGGGACTATTGAGCGAATGACCGTTTATTTCATCGGGGCGGGTCCGGGGGATCCGGAACTTCTGACGAAGAAGGCCGAGCGGGTGATCGGGGAGTGCCCGGTGTGCCTTTATGCCGGGTCGCTGGTGCCGGCCGAGGTGGTGGCCTGCGCGCCGAAAGACGCGCTGGTGATGGACACCGCGCCGATGACGCTGGACGACACCCATGCGGTGATCCGCGAGGCGCATGGCAAGGGGCAGGACGTGGCGCGGGTGCATTCGGGCGATCCGTCGCTCTATGGCGCCATTGCCGAGCAGATTCGGCGCCTGCGCGCCGACGGGATCGACTATCAGATCATTCCGGGCGTACCGGCCTATGCCGCTGCTGCCGCCGCGTTGGGGCAGGAATTGACCGTGCCGGAGGTGGCGCAATC
>JALQUE010000111.1 GCA_023260815.1 Roseovarius sp. | reverse complement strand
AGGATCGCCTGCCACCATCAGGATCTCGGCCTGCCGCTTGCGCACCATGACATCGTCCGGAGCCGCCTCGATGGCCTTGGAATTCATCTCCAACGCCAAATCGGTCCGCCCCATCCGCGCTTCTAGAAGGGCGCAGAAACTATAGGGACCAGCCCCCGGTATGCCGCCATGATGCTCGGCCAGCCTGTCGCGCATGCGTTCCAACTCGCGCGGGGCGTTCAGCAAACGGTCGGTCTTGCCATCCATCGCGAACCACGGCCATTCGATTGCGATGCTCGAAAGATCCGAGGCCCGCCGCCGCAAGATGCGGCTTTGCTGCACCACAATGTTGGTCTGTTGATAGCGCACAGGCAGCAATAGCAGCGTGTCGCGGTCAAACGGCAGCGTCGCACCGGGGCGCAGCCGCCCGCGCTTGATCATGAAGGACCCGATCACCGTGATGTCGGGCAGCATGGGCTTTTGCCAGAACGCCTGCAGGAAAGATTGACGCGCACCGTGGCGCCGCCCAAGCGCGCCAAGCACATGCGCGCGCACCGCCAGCCCGGTGATGTAATTCTCCTGCCACTGATGCGGATCGGACAGCGCAATATCGATATAACTCAGCGCCTCGTCCCATTTGCTCAGATACATGCCGTTGATCGCGTGGAACAGCGGCAGAAAGGCATTGTCGGCCCCGGCATCCAGAATGGTCTGCCCGATGGTCCATGCGTCCTGCTCGCGTCCGGCCTCCTGCAGGCGGCGGGCCAGCTTGACAAAGACATGCGCCGCTTCGCTCGGCGTGATGAATTCCCCCGGCCCTTTCACAAAACGCTCATAGACCCGCTCATAGGCCAGATCCCGTTCCGCGACGGTCATCACCTCGTGGAAACATTTTCGCTCCTGCCCGCTCAGCCGGGCGGCAGCCCGGCTGAAGGCGCTGATCGGAGGCGCCACGATTTCCGAGGCGCGCGACATCGCGAACAGTTCCAGAAAGTCGCGCTGCACCGGCTTGCATCCCGACAGATCCACCAGATCGTCGATACTGCCCACCTTGGGATGCGCAGTCGTAAAGCGCGCGATGCTTTCCGGCTGGTCCGAAAACACCAGCGCCCCCGCGCCCGCGTTCTTTTCCAGATACGCCGAATACAGCTCGTCCGGTTCGATCTTGGCAGGCCATTCCTTGTGCTTCCAAGGGTCTTCGTTCAGGATATCGCCCCGCCGGATGTGATAGGCGATGGTCCGTCCATCGCCTTTGGACATAGCCTCTTGGATTCGGGTGATATGCCCACTGACCACCGGGTTGAAACCGATCCTCGAGATGAACCCCCGGAACCGCCCGCGCAGATCTTCGCCATCCTCCCAGGCGAATTCGACAATCTCGAACCCTTCATCCAGCAACACATGCCCACCGGCGGCCAGATGCCCCTCCAGTCTTTTGGGGCCGTCATCCTTCAGAAAGGCCCAGATCGGCGTTGGGGCCGGGGTCAGCGCCTCGAACGTTTCGTTATCCACGAAATGCTGATCGATGAACGCCTCATCGAACAGGTCCGACGGCGTGTCGAGTTTCGGCGCCATCGCACCGCGCGGGAACCAGTTGATACGGAAATCCGTGCCGTAATCCTCGGCCAGACGGATCGCGTTCAGCATCATCAGCAGACGCGCGCCCAGCTGGTCTTTCCGTAAACCGATAAAGCATCCACGCCCGTGGCCGCCACTCACCAACATAAATCTGCCTTTCCCGCCTGCCCAAAAGTTTATACACTGACCGAAAGTTGTCGCAAGCGCTCCGGCCAAAGGGCGGACGCTAAGGAATAGTCGAGTAGATGGCAGCCAGTCCGAACCTGTTTCTCAGTTCTTTTGTCCTGAATGAAAGCTCGGATTTGCTGGAGTGGATATCCTATCATCTATCGATAGGCGCCAGCGATATCCATATTTTCATAAGCAGCAAATCGGCCGGTGACAGGCCGCTTCTCGATGCGCTGGCCGACGCACGGATCGTCACCTTGCAACCCGTGCCGGTAGATCCCGAAACCCCCGAAGAAATACGCAACTCGGCCCTGCGCGCCGCGGCGCTAGAGTTCGGCAAAAGCGGTGGCTACGGTCTGTTCCTCGCCCCGGATGAATATTTCCGCATCACGGCCAAGGCCAGCACCGTTCAGGCGCTGATGAAAGCCTGCAAATCTCCTGATGTGCTCTGTGCCCCGGTGCTCGAATTCGGCACAGCCGAACGCTACACCCATGTGCCCGGCCCTGTTCTGGGCACCGCCACGCATCGCGCGCCCCTGCCAGACAGCGTCCAGGATTGCAGCTTTCGCAGCGTCGTGCGCCTTGGCCTCTACCCATCGCGCACCCCGGACATCCCCACCGGTCCGGCCAACGGCCCCGATCCGAAATGGGTGAACGGCAGCGGGGCGCCCATGCCGCGTCCCTACAGCCGCGCCGCATGGGCCGACGCAGAAGGCGTGATCGGCACGGACAAGGCCACGATCCTGAAACTGCCCGCGCCCACGGTCGAAACCTATCTGTTGCGCATCAATAACCTGCCCGAGAAAAACAGCCCCGACGCCGAGACACTGGCCGCCAGCCTCCGGCGGTTCGCCGCCATGACCGACCCTGACCCCGGCCTCGCCTCGCACGCGGCGACCATCGAAAAACACATGGCCGACCTTCTTGCCCTGCCCGGCGTCGCCGCCGCGCAAGACGCGCTGTGCAAACGGGAACTTGCGCTGCTGGAAACGCTGCGTGCGGCCCGGCCCGTGATCCTCGCGTCCTCTCCCCCGGATGCCACAGCCCCCTCCGAGGACACCAGCGACGAAAGCGCCATCCCCGATGACGGGCTGGGAGAGACAGCCGACAGCGCGCCCACCGGTCCCGGCCTGCCCGAATGGTTCGCCGAAATCCACACCAGCGGCGACAAACAGGGGTTCTATACCCGGCTGGCCAATCACGCCCTCATCTGTATCCGCCGCGATGATGCCCGCCTTGTGGTGACCTTCGACAACCTGTCAAGCGTCAACGATCTGTCCTCAACCCGCGAGCCGTGGGCCTACAAATTCGTGCGCGACAACAACTGCTCACACCTGTCGGTCATGGCGCGGCGCAAGGACTGGTTCCGGGATCCACAATTGATCGAGCATCTGCAGGCCCTTGCCGCCAGCGGCTTTTTCAAGGAGTTCGGCAAGGTCTTCATGACCGGCACCTCGATGGGTGGCTTCGCCGCGCTGGCCTTCGCCTCACTGGCCCCCGGCGCCACCGTCATCAGCTTCAACCCCCAGACCACGCTGGACGAAACACTGGTACCTTGGGAAAAACGCTTTCGCATGGGCCGCCACCGCGACTGGTCGCTGCCGTTCAGCGACAGCGCCTTCGAGATCGACGATATCGACAAGGCCTTTGTGTTCTACGATCCGTTTTTCGAACCCGACCGCCGCCATGTCGAACGGTTGGAAGGCGACAACGTCCATTTCCTCAAAAGCTGGTGCAGCGGGCATTTCACGCCCGTGTTCCTGCGTCGTGCCAAGCTTCTCAAGCCGATCATGCAGCACGCCATCGACGACACCCTGACGCCGGACCTGTTCTATCGTCTGTACCGCGCGCGGCGTGGTCTGCCGTGGTATCGCAAGGCGCTCGAATCCTATCTCCAGGACCGTGGACGCCCCGAACTGGCCCGGCGTGCCACGGCGGCGTTCCGCAAACTCAGAAAACAGGCCGCAGAATGACGACCCGCACCCCGGATTTTCCCATCGCACCGGCCAACGGCGGCCCCTGTGTCATCATGACCACCATGAAGAACGAGGGTCCGTTCCTTCTGGAATGGATCGCGCATAACCTCACCATCGGATTCACCGGGTTCGTGATCTTCACCAATAATTGCGAAGACGGCACCGATCTGATCGCGCAACGGCTGGACGAGCTTGGATTCTGCAGCCATCGCCCCAACCCGGTTGGCGACGGCTCTCCTCCGCAGCACAAGGCGTTGCGCCGGTCGGTCGCGCATCCTTGGGTCAAGCGGGCCGACTGGTTGATGTGTCTTGATGTGGACGAATTCATCAATCTGCGCGGCGGGCTGACCACACTGGACGAATTTCACAACCAGATCGGTGATTGCGACGCGGTCTCTTTCACGTGGAAACTGTTCGGCTGTGGTGGCGTCGAAGCCTATAGCGACGCGCCCGTGACCCGCCAATTCCTTCTGGCCGATGCCGAGGACGACCCCGCCAATGGGCGGGCCACGGGCTTCAAGACGCTGTTTCGCAACAACGGGCTGTTCCGCAAGTACAACCCTCACCGCCCCAAGGCTGTGCCAGACGGGCTCGAGGATGATGTCCGCTGGTCCGATTGCGGCGGCAATCACCGCCCCATGCAACAGGTCAGTTGGCGCGCATGGCCCGGCTTCAGCCACCGTCATGCAAGGCTGCATCACTATTCGGTCCGCTCTCTGGACAGTTTTCTGGTCAAGCGGGATCGCGGGCGCACCAATCATGTGGCCCGCGAACAGTCCGAACATTACTGGTCCGACATGAACGTCAACCGGACGCAGGATGAAACGATCCTGCCTCATGTCGATCGCGCCCGCCCCATGCTCGAGGCGCTGCTGGCCGATCCGGTCCTCAAGATGCTCCACACCCGCGCCTGCGACTGGCACCGCGCCAAGATCGCCGAACTGAAATTGCGCCCCGACTGGGACGATTTCCGCGACTGGCTGCATGACAACAAACTCGAGACCAAATACCAGGTCACGCAAAAGGATTACTGAGCGCGCCCCACATCGCCGCTTTCCAACAAGGACCGGAACCTCGTCATGTCAAAGTTCGTCTCTGTTACCCCGATGAAAAACGAAGGGCCATTCATCGTCGAATGGGTCTCCCATAACCTTGCCATCGGCGTGGACGTGATCACGATCTTCTCGAATGACTGCACGGACGGGTCGGATGCGCTGCTGGATCGGCTGGATGCGATGGGCAAGATCCGTCATTTCGACAACACCGCCCGCAATCCCGCCCCTCAGCGCCGCGCTTATCGGCGTTTTCTCAAGATGCAACTGGCGGGGGATGATGATTGGGTCATACCGATCGACGCCGACGAATTCATCAACATCAAGACCGGCGACAACACCCTGCGCGCCCTGTGCAACGCGATGCCACAGGCGCGCACGATATCCATGACATGGCGGCTGTTCGGCAATGCCGGCGTGCAGGACTATACCGATGCCTTCCTGACCGATCAGTTCCGCACTGCCGCCCCCGAAATGATGCGCAACCCGCCTCAGGCCTGGGGTCTCAAGACGATGTTTCACCGGGGTCTGTGGGGGCATATCGGGGTTCACCGGCCCAAACGCCCCACGGTCGAGTCTTTCGCCGATCTGCACTGGTATAACGGATCGGGCAAAGTGATGCCGGACCGCTACCTCAAGGGCAGTTGGCGGTCAGGCCCGGATTCCCTTGGCTACGATTTGGTGCAGATCAACCATTACGCCCTGAAATCCTGCGAATCCTACCTTGTCAAAAAGGCCCGCGGCCGGGCGCATCACGACGGCGAGTCGCTTGGGCTGGAGTACTGGACCACGATGAACCACAACGAGGTCGAGGACCACAGCATCGACGCGATCCGCCTCCGCAAGGCCACGATCTACGAGGCGCTTCTGTCCGATCCCGAGTTACGCCGCCTGCATGACGCCTGTTGCGACAACCACCGCGCCGCGATCAAGGATTTGCACCTGCAGCCAGACACCCGCGCCCTGTTTGAGAACATGCTGGCCACATCCTGACGCAAGCGCGCGCCGCCGCCCTTATTCCGCCGCCAGCTTGATGTCGCGCAGCTCGGTCACCTTTGCCATGATCTCCTTGGCGCGGGCGTCGAAACTGTGCGTTTCGCGCATCTTGCGGCCAAACGCATCCCGTTTGGCGCGCTGCTCTTTGGTTTCGGCACGAATGGCCCGCACGGCTTCGGTGAACTCCTCGGGTGTCGACACCTCGGACACGTAGGGCAGGACGTCTTCTGGAAGGCCACCCGTCGGAGTGGTGACAACCGCCGCACCACAGGCCAGCGCATCGAAAATCCGGTTCGACACCAGCCCAGCCTTGCGCATGATCCGGGTCTGATCGTTCAGCACGATCTCGGCGCCTGCATAAAGCCCGCCCAGATCGTCATTGTCGATCCGGTCAGCGACAAGGTTTTTGGCCGCCTCCGTCTCACGCCAGCCATTCCCCCAAAGCTTCATGCTATAGCGCGTCTGCAGCGCGATCTGCACGATCGGGCGCATCTTGCGGGCGATGCCCACGAAAACGATCCCGCTGCGCTTGCCCTTTTCGGGCGGCATCGGCATCCGCGTCGCGTCAAAGGCCTGCCACATCACGGAAACCTTGTCGGCGCCCACCTGCCGCGACCACCGATCCGCCAATGCTTTACCTGCCACGAAAATATGGTCCGCCTGTTCCAATTCCGGGCGCGGCACATGCTCGCCGCCGGAAATCACCCAATAGAGCGTCGGCGTGGTGCCACGCCGCACATACTCGGCCCGCCCGCGCAGCACGATGTCGATCTCGCCCGGCTCAGGCCGTTTGGCCCAATCGGCACGGGACTGGATGCGGGCCTTGTGCCCCAGCCTCTCCAACGCCTCGGCCAGACCTTTGGCAAAAAAGTAATCACCCCAGTTCGGCATCACCCTCGCATTGGGTGCGGCGGTCTGGATCACGAAGGACAACGGCCCGTCGCCCGAACTGCGCTGGATTTTGGAATGGACGGGCTGATGCACCTGCCCCTTTTCAAGCACGCAAATGGAGTCGTGAAGATGCACCCCGGTGCATGAGTTGGATATGATGGGATGACGTGCTTTGCCGTCATGATACCAGCCATGCATGTCATCCATAAGCTCGCGCACATAGTTGAAGAAATTGGCATCCTCACCCAGCCCCCCTCCAAAACCGGGCCAATAGGCGGTATGCAGATCCTCGATCATGTAAGTTCCACCAAGGCTGACCTTCTGGAACACGATTTCAAGGGTCTTGCGCACATGTGGCATCATGTGGCTGCCATCATCGAGCACGATATCCACGCCGCCCATCTCGGCTATGACCGCTTCGAGAAAGGCCGGATCGTCCTGCGAGCCGATCCGGACCTGTCCGTGAATGCCGTCATACGCGCGGCAGTCTTCGTTGATATCTATTCCGAAAATAATGGCCTTTGGCCCGAAATAGCGGCGCCACATCGAGAGCGAGCCGCCTTTTGACACGCCAATCTCGAGGAATCGAACCTCCTTGCCGCGCCACTCTCTGAAATAGCGGTCATATAGCGGCAGGTAATGATGCCACTTATGGACGAGTTGCTCGCCCCCCTCGGCATAAATCTCGAGAAGGTCGCCCTCGAACCCGTATTTCTGACGAATATCGGCGGCGACATCCCTCCCCTTGAACGCATAGCCTTTCATGAAACGACCGGATCGCCGACGTTCCTCGATAGAAAAACCATTATCGACCACCATAGCCATACTCCTACACTCTTCCCGACATTCTCCAATTGGCCGCCCGGATGACGGCAACATCGCCCGATCAGGTCATCCGATCAAGCGCTTCAATCTACACGGGCCAATGGCCCGCATCACCCAAGCCACCGCCCCGGCACCGGCAGCCACGCGCGGCGCGGATTGTGCTTGCGGTCCAGCGGATGCGGCAAATCCTGTGCCATCAGCGGGCGCACGCCGCTTGCCCGGTCGCGGCGCAACAGCGTCGCCTCCACCACCCTTGGGATCGCTTGGCCGTCGATCTCGACACTGCCCGAGACGTTGTTGGGATGCAGATGGACGGTCACGAAATCGTCCCGAAGCTTCTCGACCACCTCCAGCGCAGGCCCAAGGAAACGCGGCTTGCTCAGCACCGAGGGCAGGTGATGCAACTCGATCACGATCATCCGGAACCGCCGGAGCAGATCGCGCGGCGCGGCGGCCAACGTGATGTATTCCGCCCCCTCGATATCCATCTGCAACAGCAGGTCTTCGCCCGGCGCAGGATCCGTTTCGGCCACCCATGTCGCAAGCGTCATGGTGTTGCCCTTGTCCTTGTTGCCCAGAAATTTCGGCACAAACTGCGCGCCGGGCACATCCAGCGGCGGCTTCTCGACCGAGGCGTCAGCCATGAAGGACATGATCCCGCGCTTGGCCAGATCCATCTCGAAGGTCGCCTGCTCGGACACGCCCGGCGAATAGCAGGCCGCGATCCCGCGCAGATCGTCCGGCACCAGATACCCGCCATCCCCGAAATCCCCCAGCCGGATCAGCGGCGTCTCGGTGGTGTGCGGGCGCAAAAAACCGTCGATGATATCAGCACCGTCAAGGGCGTGGATCGTTCGATCGGCAGAACTCGTATTCGGCATGTACACTCGATCCCGTTGTTTGAGGGCATTGTTACCGTATCCCGGGCAAAATCAACCGATGAGTCCGCCACCCGCAAAACAAAACGGCCCCCGGATGATCCGAGGGCCGTTTTCAAAGCGTGTCACACCCGTCAGTGAACCACGGCATCCTGTGGCGGTTGGCGGTCCGATGTGCCGATCCGGTCGCCGATAATCAGCCCCTCGGCCCCGGCACTGACCGGCACCGTGGCGCCATCCTTGATCTCGCCGCCAAGGATCGCCTCGGCCAGCGGATCCTGCAACGCCTTCTGGATCACCCGCTTGAGAGGGCGGGCCCCATAGACCGGGTCATAGCCCTGATCGGCCAGCCACTTATGCGCAGCCTCGTCCAATTCCAGAGCGATCTTGCGGCTTGCCAGACGATTGAGCAACCGGCGCATCTGGATATCCACGATGCCCCCCATCTGGTCGCGCGTCAGCCGGTCGAAGATCACGATCTCGTCCAGACGGTTCAGGAATTCGGGCCGGAAATGCGACCGGACCGCATCCATCACGTCGCGCTTGGCCTCGGCGGCGTCCGCTCCTTCGGGCATCTGGCTCAGCGCCTGACTGCCAAGGTTCGACGTCAGGATGATCAGCGTCTGCTTGAAATCCACCGTCCGGCCCTGACCGTCGGTCAGCACGCCATCATCCAGGACCTGCAACAGCACGTTGAACACCTCGGGATGCGCCTTTTCGACCTCGTCGAACAGCACCACCTGATAGGGTCTGCGCCGCACCGCTTCGGTCAGCACCCCGCCCTCGTCATAGCCGACATAGCCCGGAGGCGCGCCGATCAGACGCGAGACCGAGTGTTTCTCCATGAACTCGCTCATGTCGATCCGCACCATCGCCTGATCGTCATCGAA
>JALQUE010000094.1 GCA_023260815.1 Roseovarius sp. | reverse complement strand
GGATCGCGGTCGCGTAGGCGGGTCGCGTCCGGAACATCCAGCCGCCCGGCACTTGGGCGATCTCGAACGCCCGCCCGTCCAGATCGGCAGTGAGGTCCTCGACCAGCAGGTCGACCGACGCCGCCTGACCCACGACCCGCGCCAGATCTTCGCGCGGCACAGGGGAGGCAGAGGCAAACAGCACCGCCTCAATCCGCCGCATCCATTCCCGCCAGCGCAGCTCCGGCGGCAGGTCGGACAACTCGCGATCAAGATCTGGATCAGATCTGTCCTTTGCCATCGCTACACCCCGTAAAGCCGGAAGGTGTCGCGCCCGGTCAGCTCGCGCACAGCGCCGAGGTCGACCAGCCGGTCACAGAGCCGCCGTGCGGCACGGTCCGACAGGGGTAGTGCCGAGGGAGCAACAGCATCGCGGGTCATGAACATCTCGACCGCGTCGCGCGAGCCCTTGGCCCGAAGCTTCGGCGCGACGGATTTCAGATGCGCGGCCCGGCGCGCGAGATCTGCGGTGAGGCGCACGGATTCGACCGTCGATGAGATGAGCGCCCGATGACAGGCGAACCGCAGCTCCTCACCATGCTTGAGCAGGTCGGCGCGCTTCAGGCCCGCGGCCAGCAGCGGCACGACATGATCCCAGCCAAGCGCCTGTGAGAGCGCCGCATCCGCGAGGATCAGTGCTGCGATTTCTGCGCGTGGCGCCTCGTGCAGCACCGCCTCCAATACCATCGCGGCCTGTGTCACCGGCGCGCCACTCCCCGCATCGAGCCATGTAGCGATCTGGCCCGGTTCAAGGGTTGGCAAGGCTTGGCCCAGAGCCTTCATCGACAACGGCCGTTCCACCGCGCGCCGCCAGGCGAGGCAGATCTCGCCCGCCGGGCCGGGCAGATCACCGGGGCGCAGAAAGTGTACGGCGTCGCGCAACTCCCCTGCCCGTTCCGGCCGCCCGGAAAACCCCACGCAAGCCTCCGCTGCCCGCAGTGCCAAGCGGTCCCGAAACAAAGCGTGGGGCACCTCCTCGCGTCCCAAAACAACATGCAGATGGCTCAGCGCCGATCCCGACAAAAACGCAACATCTTCAATGGTTTCAGGCCGTGCGGAGGTGACCCAGACAGGCATCCGGGGTAGTGTCTCGATATCACTGATGTGATCCGGCCACGCAAATGTCATGCCCAGAGCCTACAGTCACGCAGCGCTTTTTGCCAGTAAATAGCGCACAAACTGCCCCGCCTTTCTGTTTATATTTATGTCCAATAAGTTTGCATTATCGGACATAAAAGAATATGCTCAGCGACATGCCAGAAAACAACGAGAAATCGAGCTCAGGGCAGCCAGTCGGGCCTTCGGTCAACGAGATCAACGAGAGCGCGCACTCAAACCCCGTCGATCAGGATGTCCAAGGCGCGCTTCAAAGCGTCGCGGTGATCGGCCAGAGATCCAACCCGGTCCCGAAGCTCCGCGCCCGGCACCGCGGCCAGTTCCTGAACCCGGACGATCCACGCGCCGCCTTCGTATTCCACAACAGGCGTGAGGCCCGGAAAGGCCGCGTATCGGCCCGCCTCGCGCAAGGGCGCCACGACGCGCGAGGCGTCAATGCCGATCAGGTCGGTCTGAAGGTCGACGACAAGTTGGCCACCCTTAAGGCGATAGAGGTCGAATTGCGCCATTTCGTCCTCGCCTCAGAAACTGCGGAAGGCCGCGAGGGGCAAACCCTCCTTGGCGATCTCCTCGGCATAGGTGTCGATTGCGGGTTGGTTCGCCTCTCGCCACAGGCGATTGCGTTCAACCTTGGCCGCCTCGATGATCGCCGCCTCGGCCAAGCGCGACATGTTGAGGCCAAGCGACCGCGCCGATTCCGCGACATCGGCGTTGAGGGTCAGATTGACTTTCACTCGGCCCATGATGCCCTCCCGGAGAATGTGTATGGATAAGGAGTATAAGTCAGGCGCAGCTCCCGAACAAGACTTGAGCGAAAGGATCACCCTCCCCTCCTCTGTCCCAGGCTCCGGCACACTCGATCGACTGGTAGACACCGCTCGCGACTACGCGCGCGCTGCAGCGTCAGACAACACGTTGAAGGCCTATGCGAAGGACTGGGCGCATTTCACGCGCTGGTGCCGGATGAAGGGTACGGAACCACTGCCGCCCTCCCCAGAAATGATCGGGCTCTATCTCGCCGATGTGGCGTCCGGCTCCGGCCCCTCCCCTGCCCTATCGGTCAGCACCATCGACCGGCGCCTCTCGGGCCTCGCCTGGAACTACGCGCAGCGGGGGTTCACCCTCGATCGCAAGAACCGGCACATCGCCACGGTGCTGGCCGGGATCAAGCGAAAGCACGCGCGCCCGCCGGTGCAGAAGGAAGCGATCTTGGCCGAAGACATCCTCGCGATGGTGGCCACCCTGCCCTATGATCTGCGCGGGCTGCGAGATCGCGCGATCCTGCTCTTGGGCTATGCCGGTGGTCTCCGCCGCTCGGAAATCGTCAGTCTTGATGTGCACAAGGACGACACACCAGGTTCTGGCGGCTGGATCGAGATCATGGAAAAGGGCGCCCTGCTCACGCTCAACGCCAAAACCGGCTGGCGCGAGGTCGAGATCAGCCGCGGGTCCAAGGATCAAACCTGCCCCGTGCATGCGCTCACGCAGTGGTTGCACTTCGCAAAGATCGACTTCGGGCCGGTTTTTGTGGGCATCTCGCGCGATGGCAAACGCGCCTCGGAAGCGCGGCTAAACGACAAGCATGTCGCGCGGCTAATCAAACGGACTGTGCTCGATGCCGGGATCCGGGCTGATCTGCCCGAGAAAGACCGCCTGGCGCTGTTTTCCGGCCACAGTCTGCGTTCTGGTCTCGCCAGTTCGGCGGAGGTTGACGAGCGCTATGTCCAGAAGCAGCTCGGGCACGCCTCAGCCGAGATGACTCGCCGTTATCAACGTCGCAGGGATCGATTCCGTGTCAACCTGACCAAGGCCGCAGGGTTGTGACGCTCATCCATCAAGGAGATAGGCCGTCAGGTTCTGGTGGGCATGCAATATGCGGATGATCTCAACCCCCTGCCCTTCCGTCCGGTAGATCACCAGGTGCACTCCGCTGGGATGGATGCGTACCGGGGGTTTGAACTCGCCGCGTTCCCGGGCCATCTCCGGAAAGTCAGCGAGCAGGTCGAAGAGCGCAAACAGACTATCCGCATAGTGATCGGCCTGCTCTATACCCCAGTTGTCTGCGCCGTAGTGCCAGATGTCGGACAAGTCGGTTTCAGCGGCGGATTGAATGACCCAACCGTTATTCTCCGGCATATTCGGCGCGCATCCGGGACTTGAACGTGCTGCGATCAAGCGGGGCCGCCGGCCCGCTGGCGAGGCCTACGTCGACAGCGGCCTGAATCTCCGCAACGGCCTCACGGCGGGCACGGTCACGCCGGATCAGGTCGCGAACATAGTCGCTGGAATTGGCATAGCGTCCGGTCTTTGCCTGTTCTTCGACCCAGCTCTTCATCGGGTCCGGCAATGAAATATTCATGGTACCCATGGTCATCTCCTTCACTAGAAGAAGTATGGCAAAGATTGCCAAAAAGCAAGAGCGGCTCATACGCGCACTGCCAAACGGTCGTTTATTGACGCTACATGAAACTGCAAAAGGTCTATTTTGATGCCATTGATAGGCTACGCTCCCGTTTCAACCGAGGGTCAGCCCCCCTGCCCCAGTCGCAGGCTCTGAAATCCGCAGGCTGCGCCGAGTTCCATGAAGAGCAGGCCGTGGGCGGCAATCGCGCGCGGCCGGTGCTGGCACGCGTGTTGGAAAGGATCAGTAAGGGCAACACGCTGGTCGTCGTGCGCATCGACCGCTTGGCACGCTCGCTCTCGCATCTTCTGGAGGTGATCGAACGGCTGGAGGCGAAGGGCGCCGTCTTCCGCTCGCTGATGGAGCTGCTCGACACGTCCTCGCCACTGGGCAAGTTCACCCTGCAGGTCCTGGGCGCGGCGGCAGAGTTCGAACGCGCCTTGATCCGAGAACGCCTATGCCCGCGACTGCTTCCTGCCCGACACCGTGCTGGGCCGTGCCGGTCGCCGCGAAACCGAAGACCGCCTCCCCACGATCGCCGCAGCAATAAAAGCACGGCCCCCTGCAATCATCTTGCAGGCTATTTGTGAACGTGTGGAGCGACTTGGCCTGATGACGCAAGAATCGAGGCAAGGTCAGGTGTAAGTTCTTATCCGAATCCAGAAAATCCACCCGAAGATAACTCTACAGAAGGCAAAATGTGCCATTAATTGCCTAGGCTTAGCTGCTAAAGTGCCAAATTCACAGAGTAGCAGCTCAATACGGCCATAGCTGAATTTAATTTTGCTATATCAATAACTTACGTCGCTACGGTCGTTGCAGTAGCTCTTGGTGCTGTGGATAACTTTCACACCACATTTAGATTCTTCTTGCCGGACTCACTGGATCGTGGCATTCCCATTCTGACGGCAAAATGCGTCAGGTACGCTGTACACCGTCAGAATGACCAAGAGCCTCAACAGGGCCAAGAGCGGGCGGCAGTACATGGATGATCGTAACGTTGGAAATGCGCAAGGCATAGGCTCTTCTGACATTGGAGCGTTTGCCGACAATCTGGCCGAGTCCTTGGATCGCCAGATGAAGATCGCATTCGAACCCGAAGAACGGAAGTCGCTACGGCGCTTCAGTTCCACCGAAGTTGCCAGCCTACTGCGCGTAAGCCCTTCGAACCTGCGCAATCGGCACAAAGACGGCAGCTTCCCGGAAGTGCACACAGATAACCGCGGACACCGATTCTATACCGCCGAAGAGGTTGACGAATTGCGCGATATTTTGGGGCGCACGGGGAAGAACGCAGAAGCCTATCGCCCAGGGCGCCGCGCAGGCGACCGTCTTCAGGTGATATCTGTCGTTAACTTCAAAGGCGGTTCATCAAAAACGACTGCAACGATTCATCTTGCGCAAAGGTATGCCTTGCGCGGTTACCGTGTGCTGGTCCTGGACCTCGATCCACAAGCAAGTTTGACCACGTTTTTCGGCTTTCGGCCCGAGCTTGAGTTCGCCGATGGCGGCACAATCTATGATGCTTTGAGATATGAGGACCAAGTTCCTCTCTCGCACGTCATCCAAAAGACCTACTTCCATAAGCTCGACATGGTGCCCGCCGGTTTGATGCTCTCGGAGTACGAAACCGAGACCGCAAACGCTCTCGCCCGTCGCGTACAACCCATCTTTGCAGAGCGCCTCGCCTTGGCGCTTGAAGAGGTTGAGGCAAACTACGACATCGTCCTGATCGACTGCCCGCCTCAGCTTGGGTTTCTAACCCTGACTGCGCTGGCAGCCTCGACGGGACTTTTGGTTACCGTGGTACCTGGCATGCTTGACATCGCATCCATGAGCCAATTCCTGAAGCTTGCTTCAGAAACGGTCAAGGCGGTGGAGGAAGCCATCGGTCGGCGTGTCACATGGGATTTTGTCAAGTTCCTGATCACCAGATATGAACCGTCGGACGGTCCGCAGACCCAAATGGCAGGCTACC
>JALQUE010000035.1 GCA_023260815.1 Roseovarius sp. | reverse complement strand
TTGTGAACCTTTATCCGTTTGAAGAAACCGTCGCCAAAGGCGCGGATTTTGACACCTGCATCGAGAATATCGACATCGGCGGCCCCGCAATGATCCGTTCTGCGGCCAAGAACCATGCATTTGTGACCGTGGTCACGGATGTTGAGGACTACGACGCGCTGCTAGCGGAGTTGGACGCTAACGACGGCCAAACCACGCTGGCGCTGCGCCAACGCCTTGCACAGATCGCCTATGGCCGCACCGCTGCCTATGACACGGCTGTCAGTACCTGGATGGCGGGGGCAATCGGGCAGGATACACCGCGTCGCCGGTCGTTCAGCGGCACCTACAAGCAAACCATGCGCTACGGTGAAAACAGCCACCAGTCGGCCGCCTTCTACACCGACGGCACAGGCCGCCCCGGCGTTGCGACCGCCCAGCAGCATCAGGGCAAAGAGCTATCCTATAACAACATCAACGACACCGATGCCGCCTTTGAACTGGTGAGCGAATTTCTTCCCAAGGACGGCCCGGCCTGCGCGATCATCAAACACGCCAATCCCTGCGGCGTGGCCCGTGGCGCGACCTTGAAAGAGGCCTATGCCCGCGCTTTCGACTGTGACCGCACCTCGGCCTTTGGTG
Source organism: Roseovarius sp. (assembly GCA_023260815.1). Lineage (GTDB taxonomy): Bacteria > Pseudomonadota > Alphaproteobacteria > Rhodobacterales > Rhodobacteraceae > Roseovarius. The sequence goes on along the minus strand of JALQUE010000035.1, from coordinate 9,789 downwards.
GGATCATCGCGCTGAACATGACGCTGGATCGGGAAACCGCTGAAGAAATATGCCAGATCTTCACCGAGGTGGTGATCGCGCCGGGCGCCCATCAGGACGCAAGGGACGTCTTTGCCAGCAAGAAAAACCTGCGCCTCCTGACGACTCCGGGTCTGGCCAATCCCTCCGAGGCGGGTCTGATGTTGCGGCAGGTGTCCGGTGGATATCTGGTGCAGGACAAGGACAATGGCCGCTTGCAGGAAAGCGACCTCAAGGTCGTGACCAAGCGCGCGCCGACAGATCGGGAAATGGCTGATATGCTGTTTGCGTGGCGCGTGGCAAAGCATGTGAAATCGAACGCCATCGTCTATGTCCGCGACGGGGCCACCGTTGGCGTCGGCGCCGGACAGATGAGCCGCGTGGACAGCTGTCGGATCGCCGCCCGCAAAGCCGAGGACATGGCCGCGACACTGGGTCTTGATGCGCCGCTGACGCAAGGCAGCGTTGTCGCATCGGACGCGTTCTTCCCGTTCGCCGACGGCCTGCTGACCGCCGCCGAGGCCGGGGCCACGGCGGTGATCCAGCCCGGCGGTTCGATGCGCGACGACGAGGTGATCGCCGCCGCCGATGAGGCCGGTCTTGCCATGATCATGACCGGCATGCGCCACTTCCGGCATTGAGAGGATCCCTGATGCGTTTGGTTTTCTGGGTGGCGATCTGCATCTTCGTTCTGGATCAGGTGACCAAGTACTGGATCGTGCATGGCCTCAACCTTGCACAGGTCGGTGCGATCGATGTGTTTCCACCTTACCTGAACCTGCGCATGGCTTGGAATTACGGCATAAATTTCGGCCTGCTGTCGCAAGACAATGCGACAACGCGGTGGGCGCTGATCCTTGTGGCGTTGTTCATTTCCGGCGGGGTGCTGTGGTGGGTCCATCGGGAACCGGGTGGCCGCTGGCAAGCGGTTTCGGCCGGGCTGCTGGTGGGCGGAGCCATTGGTAATGTGATCGACCGGATCATCTATGGCGCGGTTGCGGACTTCCTGAACATGTCCTGTTGCGGGATCAACAATCCCTATGCCTTCAACGTCGCAGACATCTCGGTTTTCGCCGGGGCAATCGGGCTGGTGCTGTTCACGCCGTCCGAGAAAAACGCCTCGTGACCTCGGGCTCAGGATGCGATACATCTGGCGGCGACATCCAAGGAGACTGGCAATGATCTTGCCGCGCAGTTCAGTTTTGATCGTCACTCTGTGCCTGTTGGCCGCCTGCGGCAACCGCGGTGAAGACGTGACACTTAGCCGGATTACCAGCACAGGTGCCGGGCCGGATGAGTTTTCGGTTCTGCCCTCCAAACCCCTTCAGACGCCTGAAGACTTCGCCGCGCTGCCAACGCCGACACCGGGCGCCGGGAACCTGACGGATCAGAATCCCAAGGCTGATGGCGTGGCCGCGCTTGGCGGAAACCCCGCCGCCCTGTCCGCCACGGCCCCTGCGGCATCGGAGTCAGCCTTGCTGCGTCACGCAACGCGGAACGGGACTCAACCTGCTATCCGCGAGACGCTGGCGGCAGAAGATCAACAAATCCGAAGCAGTTACGGGCGCATCAATATTCTGAGTCTCGGGCCGACGGACGATTACACGGACGCGTACAAAGATCAGTGGCTGGATTCGTATGCCGAAGAAGAGCGTATGCGGCGGAGCGGAGTCGAAACGCCAAACGCACCCCCGGAGTCCGACTGACGCTTTGGCTCACATCCGCGTCAGGACGCTTGAATAGCCGTCGCGTCGCCGTATCTACTTCGCAACACCCGCAGGGAAACGGAGACGCTGCATGCGCCAGTTCATTGCCTGTTTAAGCCTCATCATTGGAGCCGCTTTTCCGGCGGTCGCCCAAGATCAGGTCACCTCGTTTACTCTTGATAACGGCATGGATGTCGTTGTGATCGAAGACCATCGCGCGCCCGTCGTCGTGCATATGGTCTGGTATCGCGCAGGATCATCGGACGAGCCGCCGGGCACGTCGGGCATTGCGCATTATCTTGAACACCTGCTGTTCAAAGGCACGGATACGCTGGAACCGGGCGAATTTTCGGCGACCGTGGCAAAGAACGGCGGCTCGGATAACGCCTTCACCAGCTATGATTACACCGCGTATTTCCAACGTATCGCCGCCGACCGCCTGGGGCTGATGATGCAGATGGAAAGTGACCGCATGGTCAACCTGCGTCTGACCGAAGAAGACATTGCCACAGAACTGAATGTCATCATCGAAGAACGCAACCAGCGGGTTGAAAACAACCCTGCAGCGCTGTTCCGGGAACAGAAAAGCGCGCTCCAGTATCTCAATCATCCCTACGGCGATCCGATCATCGGGTGGCAGCACGAGATGTCCAATCTCGGCATGGAGGATGCGCTGGATTTTTACAAAACATATTACGCGCCCAACAATGCCATTCTGATCGTCGCCGGGGATGTGCAACCCGATGAGGTGCGGACACTGGCCGAACAGCATTATGGCAAGATACCCGCAAACCCTGACCTGCCCGAGCGTAGCCGCCCCCAGGAACCACGCCAGATGGCAGAGCGTCGGATGATCTTCGAGGATCCCCGGGTGGCGCAACCCTATGTCACCAGATCCTACCTTGCCCCCGAACGTGACAGCGGCGCACAGGAAGATGCAGCGGCGCTGACCCTTCTGGCGGAAATTCTGGGCGGCGGAACCACGTCGCTGATGGCCGAAAAGTTGCAGTTCGAAACACAGCGGGCCGTCAATGCCGCGGCGTATTACTGGGGCACGGCGCTGGATGATACGACCTTTACGATGGTCGTTGTTCCCGCACCGGGCGTCACCCTTCAGCAGGCAGAGGACGCGATGGACGAGGTGATCGCCAGCTTCCTTCAAACCGGCGTCGATCCCGAACAGCTTGAGCGGATCAAGATGCAGGTGCGTGCCTCGCAGATCTATGCACGGGACGATGTGGGCCAGCTGGCCAACCGGTATGGCCGCGCCCTGACCCAAGGTCTGACCGTAGAGGATGTTCAGGCGTGGCCAGAAATCCTGCAGGCTGTGACCGCCGAGGATATCGTCGCGGCCGCACGCGACGTGTTCGACCGCGATAAATCGGTAACCGGTTGGCTGAAAGCACCCGAGGTGACCCAATGATGCGTTTTGTTCTGGCTTTTGCCGCTTTTTTCGCGGCCCTGCCCGCATGGGCAGACATCAACATCAAGGATGTCACGACCCCCGGCGGCATCAACGCCTGGCTGGTCGAGGACCATTCCATTCCCTTTGTCGCGCTTGAATTGCGGTTCAAGGGCGGCGCGTCACTGGACCCCGAAGACAAGCGCGGCGTGACCAACCTTATGGTTGGCCTTCTTGAGGAAGGCGCCGGCGACATGGATGCGCGTGCCTTCGCCCGCGCGACCGAAGCCCTTGCCGCCTCGTTCAGCTATGACGTTTCGGACGACACGCTGAGTGTGTCTGCAAGGTTTCTGACGGAAAATCGCGATGCGGCCGTCGCCCTTCTGCGCCAAAGTCTTGTTGATCCGCGATTTGATCAGGACGGCATTGACCGTGTCCGCGAGCAGGTGAATTCCGGGATACGCTCCAGCAAGAAGGATCCGCAGGATATCGCCGGCAAGGCGTTCGATGCGCTTGTATACGGCGATCACCCCTATGCAAGCTCACTTAACGGGACATTGGAAAGCGTGGCCAGCCTGACCCGTGAAGATATCGTTGACGCGCACAAGGCGGCCATCGCCCGCGACCGTCTATATGTCAGTGCAGTTGGCGACATCACCCGCGACGAGCTTGCCAGCTTGCTGGACGGTCTGCTTCTGGACCTGCCCGCCGAGGGGTCGCCCTGGCCAAAACCTGCCGATATCAACCTGCCTGGCGGCATTCAGGTGGTGGAGTTCGAAACACCTCAGGCTGTTGCGACATTCGGCCAGCCCGGTATCGACCGCGACGATCCCGATTTCTTCGCAGCCTTCGTTCTTAACCACATCCTCGGCGGAGGTTCGTTTGAAAGCCGGTTGATGCACGAGGTCCGCGAGAAACGCGGGCTGACATATGGGATCTATTCCTACCTTATGGATCGTGACGGGGCCAAACTTTGGATGGGGGGCGTTGCATCGGCCAATGATCGCATCGCCGAAACGATCGATGTCATCCGGGCGGAATGGGACCGGATGCGCGAAACAGGCGTCACCGCCGAAGAGTTGCAGAACGCCAAGACATTTCTGACGGGCGCTTATCCCCTGCGATTTGACGGCAATGCTCCGATCGCGCGGATCGCCGTGAACATGCAGATGCAGGGCCTATCCACCGACTACATCGCCAATCGCAACGACATGGTGAACGCGGTCACACTGGAAGACGTCAATCGCGTGGCGCAGGATCTGCTGGATCCCTCACGCCTGACCTTCGTCGTGGTTGGCCAGCCGGTGGGTGTGACCTCATCGATCAACTGACGGGTCGGGCCTAGTGGCTCGGCCTGACGCAGTTCGACAGCAATTTGGCGCAAGCCCCTGTTTTTCGGCTCGTTGGTTTCCCTATACTTCGTGGCAAGACCTTACGTTTTGAACCGGTCACAATATGAGCACGCGACAAGGGGAATACCGCACGATGCTACTGCCCGCGACGATGAAGGCCATGGTCCTCACCGATCATGGCGGTCCGGATAAATATGAATGGCACGAGGACTGGCCCACGCCGTTGCCCGGCCCGCGCGAAGTGGTCGTCAGGATCGGCGCTTGCGGTTTGAACACGACGGACGTTAACACCCGGACCGGTTGGTATGGCAAGACCGGCTGGTCAGGCAGACCTGTGCGGTTCCCGCTGATCCAGGGGGCCGATGCAGTCGGCACAATCGCGGCTGTCGGCGACAACACAGACCCCAGCCTCATTGGCAAACGCGTGATGATCGACGGCTGGCAACGTGATTGGAAAGCCCCCGAGGACATGAACCGCGCGCGTTATTTCGGTAGCGAATGTGATGGGGGCTTCGCTGAATACGCGCGGGTCGACCCGCGCAACATGATGATCGTCGACAGCCATCTGAGTGATGCGGAACTCGCGACGTTCCAATGCAGCTACACCACCGCTGAGGCGATGTTGGCCCGCGCAGATGTCGGGTCAGGGGACACGGTTCTGGTGCCCGGCGCATCAGGAGGGGTCGGCGGGGCTTTGGTGCAATTGAGCAAACGGCGCGGCGCACGCGTGATTGCATTGGCCTCGGAAGATAAACATTCGGCCATACGCGCGTTGAAGCCTGATCTGATCCTCCCCCGTGCGCCCGATGATCTGCGCGCCGCGCTTGAGGGCGAGGCTGTCACGGTCGTCGCCGATGTGGTGGCTGGCCCCTTGTGGCCGCAACTGATCGGCGTTCTGGAACGCGGCGGGCGCTATGTCTGTTCGGGTGCCATCGGGGGGCCAAATGTGACATTGGACCTGCGACAGGTCTACCTCAGGGATTTGACGCTTCTGGGGTCGACAGTCATACCCCCCAATATTTTCGCGGATGTTGTGACCTATATCGAACGAGGCGAGATCAAGCCGCTTCTGGCCGCCACCTATCCGCTGCGCGATCTGATCGCGGCACAAACCGCGTTCGAGGAAAAACGCCATGTCGGCAATATCGTTGTGATCCCTTGATCCGCGTTATTGGCCGATCAGGTCTTTCACAACCGGGTTTGGGAAACTGCGGTTGACCGTCACCGCGTAAAAGCTTTCGACGATATCCAGATCGAACGGGGCCGCCTGCAAAAGGCCATTTGCGATCTCATCGGCCAACACGACAGCAGGCGTTATGGCAAGGCCCGCATCCTCGCGGGCCAGCAGGCGGACCATAGCCATGTCATCGACCTCGGCGACGATCTGCGCCGTTACGCCCAAACGCGCGGTCAGACTGTCAAAGCCGGTCCGGATCGAACTTTCAGTAGGCAAAATGACCGGCTCGGACGCCAACAAGGAGGCCAGCGACGCGTGATGCATGCGTCTGGCAGTTCCGTAAACGCCCACCTTCTGTTCCGAAATCCGGTGAGACGTAAAGCCGGAAAAGGCGTCGCGCCCGGGCGGTTCAGTGGTCAGAACAACATCCAGCGTCAGCGATTGCAGGGCCTCGAGAAGAACCGTCGCGCCACCGGATCGCAGGATGATATCAAGATCATCCCGACCGATGATGGGACGCAGAAATTCAAGCTGGAAATTGCGCGAAAGTGTGGACAATGCGCCAATCCGGATCGGCTGTCGCGCGGTTCCGGTGCGGTTGAGGGTGGCCATCAGTTCATCACCCGCAGTGAAGATCTTGTCCGCGTGATCCAGCGCGATCCGGCCTGCCTCGGTCAGGGACAGCCGCCGACCTTTGCGTTCGAACAGCTTGTGACCCATGCGCGCCTCAAGCTGCTTGATCTGGGTCGACAGCGCCGATTGAGACAGGTTCAGACGCTCTGCGGTGCGGGTCAGGTTGCCATCATGGGCGACCGCCCGGAAATATCTGAGATGGTGATAATTCAAATCTGCCATTGTTCTTTTTTATAGAACGAAACGGCCATTACAATGTATTTTTATTCATGCCGCAGCGCAGCTAGACCAACCGAAATCAATTCGGAGGTTCTCTATGTCGCTGCTGCCCCTATTGGCCCCGCTGGTGCTCCTGCTCGCTGCGCTGACGCTCCATTTCAAGCCCGCGCCGCGCGCCCATTGGACACTTCGCCTGCCCGAATGGGCCGCGTTGGTCGCAATAGCCGTCGGCGTGGCGTCGGGCCTGATGCTTTGGTTTATTGGTCCCGGAACGAGCCCTGTTATCGGGTTCAACGGTGCGGGACTGTCTGTACGAACGGACATTGTCAGCGTCAGCATGGCGCTTACGGTGTCTTTCGTCGGCTGGGTGGTTCTTCGGTTTTCGCGCACGGCGCTGGACGGCGAGGCACGGCACGGGCGCTTCATGATCGGGATGTCGGTGACGCTGGCCTGCGTTCTGCTTCTGGTGACATCCGGAAACCTTGTTCAACTGGTTTTGGCATGGGTGGCGGTGGGCGTGGGCCTGCACCGTCTCTTGCTGTTTTATCCTGACAGGGTTCAGGCACAGCGTGCCGCGCGCAAGAAAACAGTCTGCGGCCTGATCGGTAGCGGGGCGTTGCTGGCGGCTGCCGGAATCCTGATCCACGGCTATGGGACCGCCGATATCGCGACAATCACCGACGCGGCCCGTTCCGGTATCGTGCCGGGCACGGTCTGGCTTGCGGCGATCCTGCTTTCGATTGCGGCAGTGTTCAAATCGGCACTTGTCCCCACCCATGGATGGTTGACCGAAGTGATGGAGGCGCCGACACCGGTGTCGGCCCTGCTTCATGCAGGGGTTGTGAACGCCGGTGGCTTCTTGTTGATCCGCTTTGCCGACGTTCTGCTGACGGCGCCGGGTGTTCTGGCCCTATTGGCCCTGATCGGTGGCTTCAGCGCCCTGGTGGGTGCAGCGGTTGCGCTGACTCAGCCTTCGGTCAAGACGGCGCTGGCATGGTCCACCTGTGCGCAGATGGGGTTCATGGTTCTGCAAATCGGTTTGGCTTTGTTCCCGTTGGCGCTGCTGCATATCGTGGCGCATTCGCTTTACAAGGCGCACGCTTTCCTTGCCTCTGGCGGCGCGGTCGAGCAGGTTGCGTCGATCCGGCGGCCCGGACCTGTGGCAGTTCCGGGGCTGAAAGCGGTGACCAAGGCGTTCGCGATCTCTCTGGCCATCTTCCTGTGCATCGGCGCGGGCTTTGTGATGTGGGAAAAGCCGCCACAAGCCATCGCACTTGGTGCGATCCTGATCTTCGGTGTCGCGTACCTGATTGCTCAGGGTCTTGCGGACGCGGCGCCACGCGCCCTGACGTGGCGGACCGCTGTAATGTCAGGCGTAGCGACAGTGGCCTATTTCAGCTTTCAAGCCGGCGCTACGGCAGTATCGGTGGGCACACTGCCGCCGCCTCCGGTGCCGGATGGTTTGATCTGGGCAGTGATTGTTCTGGCAGTGGGAAGCTTTGGTTTGGCCGCCATCGCGCAGGCGACCTTCCCGCTTTGGGCCGGGCACCCCGCTGCGACGGGTATGCGGGTCCACCTCATGAATGGGCTTTACCTCAACGCACTCAGCGACCGGATGACCGGGCGTTGGGCGCCGAAGAAAGGATAAACCATGACGTTTCAATATCTTAACTTTCCCGGCGTCACGCTTGAGTTGTTCAATGCTGCAAAGAAATCAATCGCGCAGATTCCACCCGCCTTTCCGTTGGATGCAACCGTTGCCGTGAACCCATTTCTGGGTCAGATCCACGACTCGCGGGCGCTGACTGCGGCGCGGTTGTCGAAAACCGCCGGTATTCGCATTTTCCCTGATCGGTCTGAATATGCCGCAAGGATCGCGGACGGCCGGATCAAGGTGGATCATCTGGCGTCAGCTGCGACACGTGCAGGTCTGACAGCGGCTGACCTTCAGGATGCAGCCAAGCGCAGCACTCCGGTTGAAGCCGCGCTTCCCACGGTCGCGGATCTTGTGGCCAATCAGACGGGCGTTGCGTGGCCGGACTTCGTCGCTGACAGGATCAGCCTTTGGGCGGCGGTACATTTCGATGAAGGGCAGGCGCTTTGGCCGGCTCCCAAGGGCGGCGTTTTTGCATCGTGGCGCGCGTTTGGCAGCCGCGATCTGAGCACCGGCATAGCCGGTTTGCCCGGGTTTGCAGCGCATGTTGCGGCGATGCCCGACGATCCGCGTATGGCCCTGGCCATGGCCTGTGAGAAACTGGGCCTCGGGCCGCAATCCGCGCCGTTGTATTTTCACCGCTTGCTGATGACCCTTGGTGGCTGGGCGCAGCTTGCGCGCAGCAAGGGATGGTTGGCTGAACGCGACGGCACGCGCGACGACAGTTGCTTTGATCTGTTGGCAGTCCGGCTGGTTTGGGAGGCTGCGCTGCTTGAGGTTCACGGCGACGCGATCAAGGCAGAGTGGGAGAATGCACTTTCCGCCTATGCCGAGGAACTGGCCCCAAGCAAGGATCATATCCTGGATGCGGCCCTTCAGGATGCCGCGGACATGGCGGCAGAAGATACGTTGGCCGCAACACTCAGCGCGACCACAAGTCCAGGCGCAACCGAGACACGGCCCGCCATTCAAGCCGCGTTCTGCATCGACGTGCGTTCAGAGGTGTTTCGCCGCGCGTTGGAGCAAGTGGATTCCGAGGTTGAAACGATCGGCTTTGCGGGCTTCTTCGGGCTTCCCGTGGCGCACCGGGCCAAGGCATCAGATATCGTCGAGATGCGCGCGCCGGTGCTTTTGAAACCCGGTCTGGCGTCGGTTTCGGCCGGTGATCCCGATGCGGACTGGGCCATGCGCCTGCACCGCCGCGCCGTGCGCGCATGGGGCCGTTTCAAAATGGCGGCGGTATCGGCCTTTGCCTTCGTCGAAGCTGCTGGCCCTCTCTATGTCGCCAAGCTGATCAAGGATGCCCGCTCTCATACGAAGGACGTGACCTATGGCGATGCCCCGGCTGTCGATCTGCCGGACGAAGATCGTATCGCCGCTGGTGAACAAGTCCTTAGGGCGATGTCGCTGACAGAAGGCTTTGCGCGGGTGGTTCTCATCGCTGGTCACGGGTCGTCCGTCACCAATGCACCGCATGCAAGCGCGCTGCAATGCGGCGCCTGCGGCGGACATGCAGGCGATGTGACCGCGCGGCTTCTGGCGGCGCTTTTGAACGATCCCGTTGTGCGCGTCGGGCTGGTGGGCAAGGGAATTCTGATCCCCGATGATACGGTCTTTCTGGCCGGTCT
>JALQUE010000319.1 GCA_023260815.1 Roseovarius sp. | reverse complement strand
TTCAACCTGGAAAGAGGGGTTCGATTCCCCTACGGGCTGCCATTTGCGCTTGTGACCTGATACCAAGTGGCCCGTTCGTCTATCGGTTAGGACGCCAGGTTTTCAACCTGGAAAGAGGGGTTCGATTCCCCTACGGGCTGCCACTCTTCCCGGGACATTCCGAAACAAATAGACAGATCACGTCTGTTTTGGCGTCGGCCCGCACGTGTCTTCGTGGGCGGTGACCAGACATCGGATCGCCGTTCAGCCAGCTTGGCCTGTATTGACCTGTCACGATGGTCGGTAACAGCTGGCCGCAGTCGATATGGCTGGGTTCAGCACCCGTCTCATACCCCATGAAGGGGCACGCCAACCGCGTCACCCGTCACGAGCGTCCATCTGTTGCATCGGCCAGACCAAGGGCTTGCGCATGTCGCTTCAGGCTAGTGGCGCGCAGGCGGGGCAGATCCCTCACGGCCAGCGCCCCCTGACCTGCGGTCTCGACGGTTGCCGCCCACGCCGGCCCCGGAAGGTCACGCCAGCAGACATCCAGATGAATCGCGGAGTGCTGGAAAAGATACCGCAAAGCGCGCGCGGGCAAGCTCGCCGCCAGGTCCACTGACGGCAGCTTGTCGGGATGCATCTCGGGCGGCACGCCACTGTGCGCAGGGCAAAAAGGGTCCAGCGCAAGCGCCAACCGCCGCGCGTCATATCCGACTTCCGCCACGATATGCGCCCGGGTACGCGCCACACAGCCAGGCGCAGGCAGCCTCAGCGCGGCATCGTCCAATGCATTGAGTTTGCGGGCAAAGAAAGCCGTTGCGCGGCGGGCAAGCAGAAGATCTTCTGCCGGTGCCTCAGCCGCGTCATAGCGCGCTCCACGGCCCTGCCGGGCGCGCAGCGCCTCATGCGCCGCCCGGTCCCTTTCGGACAGGTTCATTCCACGTCGACCTTGGTGCGCATGAAGTTCAGCCGCTCCATGATCGGGGCATCCGAGAAGCGAAACAGATCGAACCGGGTCTCTGCCTGCAGCGACCAAGGGATCCAGGACGGAATTACGAACATGTCCCCCCTGGTCAGCCGGTGGGTTTCCCCATTCAGAACGACGCCGCCCTCGCCATCGAAGACCTGAAACACCGTCGATCCAACCTCACGCCGCGTCGCCGTATCGGTGCCCTCGCGCAGCCGGTGGAACTCGCAGCGGATCGTCGGCATCACGTCGCCCCCGGTTGTCGGGTTCACGTAACGGATCGCGGCATGCCCCTGCTCGACGGTCGCAGGATGGCCCTCGTCCTCAAGAAGCAACTGCTCGGTCAAGGCCCGGTCGGTGACGTCCCAACGGTAGGCCCCGATAGGCGAGGCCACGGTGTTCTGGAGTTGGGATAATGGCCGCAGGCCGGGGTGACACCAAAGCCGCTCGCCGCGTGAAAAATTGGGCGTGGCGTAATCCGTCACCCTGTCGGATCCGAACTCGAAGAATCCGACATCCATCTGCTGGCTGAACGGTATGTCCAGTCCGTCGATCCAGGCCATTGGCTGATCGGTGTCGTTATGATGACCGTGAAAACACCAGCCCGGCGTCAGCAGCAGGTCGCCGCGGGACATCCGCACCGGATCGCCGTTCACCACGGTCCAGACCCCTTGACCCTCGACGACAAAGCGGAACGCGTTCTGCGCGTGACGGTGTTCGGGCGCGGTCTCACGGGGGCCAAGATACTGGATGGCGGCCCAGAGCGTGGGACTCACATAAGACTTGCCCCCCAACCCCGGATTGGCAAGCCCGATCGCACGCCGCTCTCCGCCCCGGCCGACAGGAACAAGGCGCCCGGATTCCTCGGCCAGCGGCAGAAGTGTCGACCATTTCCAGACATGCGGAACCGCCTGGCTTTTGGGATGCATTGGCATAAGATCACCCGTCTGCGTCCAGAGCGGGTTGAGGTGGTTGTCCTCGAACCCCTTGTAGAGGGCCCTCAGATCAGCGCTGTCTTCAGGCGCCATACCATGTGTGACCGTGTCGTGATCGGGTGTCTGGGACATGATGTCCTCCTTTGTGTCAGGCCGCATCCGGCTGGTTGGGCGGGGCCGCATCGCGAAAGGCCGCCAGAGCATCGAGTTCCGCGAAGATCCGCGCGATCGTCGGCCAAGTCTCAAGGGGAATGTCGAAGCGCCTATTGTTCCAGACCTGCGCATACAGGCACAGATCCGCCAGTGTCGGTGTATCGCCGTGACAATAGCGCCCGGTGCTTGCGCTCCCCGAAAGCTCGGCCTCCAGCGCATCGAACGTCAGCGTCACCCAATGCGTGGCCCACTCTTTCTGGGTGGCCTCCTCTGCACCGAACTGATCGCGGAGCCGGAACAGGACACGCAGATTGTTGAGCGGGTGTATCTCGCAGGCGATCATGAACGCCAACGCGCGGACCCGTGCGCGCCCCAAAGGCTCCTTTGGCAGCAGCGCGGGTTCAGGATACACCTCATCCAACCATTCGATGATCGCCAGGGATTGCGCAAGCGACGTGCCGTCCTCCAGCTCGAGCGTCGGCACAAGCCCCTGCGGGTTGCGGGCAAGGTAATCCGGCGTCCGCGTCTCGCCTTTGCGCAGGGCATAGGCGACGTAATCGTAGTCCAGGGCCTTGAGGTTCAACGCCGCCCGCAACCGCGTCGAGGTGGACGAGCGATAAAAGTTGTGCAGTCGAAGGGTCATGCGCTGCTCCGCTTTCGCTTGGGGTTTCGGTTGGGGTTTCGGTTCGGGGTCAATGCCTTGGGCCTATCCGCGTCTCGATCGCGCCGAGACCTTCAATTTCGATCCGGCACACGTCCCCCTCGACCAAAGGTCCGACCCCTTCGGGCGTGCCGGTCATGATCAGGTCGCCGGGCCTCAGTTCGATGGAATGCGACAGGATCGAGATGATCTCGGGCACAGACCAGATCAGGTCGGCAAGATCGGCGTCCTGTTTTACGGAACCATTCACCGAAAGCCTGATGTAGCCCTTGGCGGGATGTCCGATCCTGTCGACCGGGCACACCGGCCCGATGACAGCCGAACGGTCGAACGCCTTGCCCCAATCCCACGGGCGGCCCTGTTCGCGCGCCTTGAGTTGAAGATCACGGCGCGTCAGATCGTTGCCCACGGCGTAGCCCCAGACATGAGCCAACGCCTTGTCCTGCGGGATGTCGCGACCGCCCGTTCCAATGACCGCGACAAGTTCGGCCTCGTAATGGAAGTTCTCGGTATCGGCTGGGTAAGCCACGGTTTGGCCACTGTCCACGACGGCATCGGAAGGCTTCGTGAAGAAGAACGGCGGGTCGCGATCGGGGTCCATGCCCATCTCGCGGGCGTGGGCCGCATAGTTGCGTCCAACGCAGAAGATGCGACGCACCGGCACTCTGTCGCCGCAGCCGGCGACCGCTACGCTTGGGTGCCGTGGGGGGTCGAAGACAAATGTCATGGTCAGTCCTTTGCTTGTTGTCAGGGGGCCGTCAGCCCTTGTCACCGTCCGCACCGGCGATTGCCGGCACGGCATGATCCCGCTTGCCAAGCACCCAAAGCCCGGAAAGCGCGATAAATCCCAATGCATTGATCCAGAGCGTGTGGTCACCGCCAAGGCCCGGCGGCAGCAACAGCGCCATACCGGCCAGCCCGATCAAGATCCGGCGCACAGGACCGGCCGGCCCATGCAACCAACCGACGAAGGCCGCCGAAATCGCATAGACGCCGATCACCGCCGTCACCACGGCCAGCACGATGTCGACCGGATCACCGATCAACAAAAGCGCCGGCGAGAACACGAAGAGGAACGGGATGATATAGGCCGTCCAGCCAAAGCGCATCGACTCCCACGCGGTGGTCATCGGCGGCGCCTTGGCAATGGCGGCGGCAAAGAATGCCCCGATCCCGATCGGCGGCGTCACCATCGACATCATTCCCAGATAGAAGATGAAAAGATGCGCCGCGATCGGCTCGACGCCCGTTTGGACCAGCGAAGGGGCGATCAGGACGGCAAGCAGCAGGTAAACACCCACCGTCGGCATTCCCATCCCGAGAATCAGACACACCACCGCCGATATCAAAAGCAGCATGAACAGACTGCCCTGGCCCAGATCGACCAATGCGAAAGTGGCCGCAAAGCCAAGACCCGTCACGTTCAGAACTCCGATGATGAAGCCCGCCGCGGCCGATATCATGATGATCTCCGGAAGGGAGCGCCCGGTTTCCACCGCCGACACCCAGAGATCCCCAAGCGTCATCCGGCTCTTGCCGTAGCCAAGTGTCAAACCGATCAGAAGCGCCATACCACCCCCCCACAACGCGGCTGTCTCGGCTCTCTGGTTGAACCAGAAAAGCGCGACGACGATTGCTGCGAATGGCAGGATGAAAATCCAGCCGCGCGCCATCACGCTGCGCGTTTGGGGAATATCGGCAAGGTCGATCGGCTGGATTTTCTGTTTGGCCGCCTGCAGATCTGCCTGCACGAAAAGGGCCACGTAATATAGCAAGGCCGGAACGATTGCGGCAACAACGATCTCGGCATAGGGCCGCTGCAGGATGTCGGCCATGAGGAACGCCACAGCCCCCATCACGGGGGGCGCAATCTGCCCACCCGTCGAGGCAACCGCCTCAACCGCCGCGGCAGTGCTTCGCCGATAGCCAGACTGGATCATGAGCCGGATGGTGACCACTCCGGTCGCCACGATGTTCGAAACGACCACACCCGAAATCGAACCAAAGAGCGCCGAGGCGACAATGGAAATCTTCGCCGCCCCGCCCCGCTTGCGGCCCATGGTGGCCATCGCGATGTCATTGAAGAAATCCGCCCCGCCCGACCGCAGCAAAAGCTGCCCGAAAAATACGAAGGCCACGACGACCGTCGCCGCGATGTTCAACGTCAGACCCAGCAATCCGTTGGGATCAAACGCAAGATAGACAGCCAGCCTTTCGGGGGCGACCTCGCGGGTCTGCAGCGCACCGGGCACCAGATGGCCGATTGTCCCATAACCGACGATGATCAGCACGACGATCACAAGCGTCCAGCCGACAGCACGTCGAAGCCCCTCAAGCACAAGGACGAACAACGCGGCTCCGACAACCAACGCATCCCATGGCAAGGTCATCGCACGCGAGACAAGGCTGCCATAGGCAACCGCCACATACAGCGAAAGACCAAGCCCAAGCACCGCAAGCGCCCAGTCGACAAGGCGCGTCCCCCCGGTCTCGTCCGGGCTGCGGGCCCGTCCCGAAACAAGAAAGACGATGGACAGGCTAAGCCCCAGGACGACCGCAAGGAACTGCTCGGTGTAGTAGGAATACCCCAACCGCGAGGGCAGGCTTGCAGCCTGCGCGATGGCAACCAGGGTCAGCAGCCCGGCAAGAAAACTGACAACGGCCCCCTTCACGCCCTGCACGGACGGGTTGCTTGTCTCCTGTTTCACGCCATTTCCTTTCCATCGCGCACCGGGGGGCGCCCCCCGGCACGGTTACGCACCAAGGTTACTGGACAGACGCCATCGCCAGGCCGCGCCCCTCGAAAAAGGCGATCGCTCCGGGGTGATAATCAACGCCCGGATATCCCCTGAACGCCGTATCGATGTTCAACGCAAGCAGGGGTGGATAGGCCGCACCGATGGCCTCGCGGTTGTCGAACAAGACCGCCAAAAGGGCCTGCACCTGGTCATCGGGAACATGCGCGCCCGCCACAAGCACATTGTCCCATGTCACGAACATCATCGTCTCAGGGACGCCCACTCGAACGGGTGCCGGGACAACTTCGGAAAAATAGAACGCCGGACGGACGTCGCGAATGCGCCTCAGCGTCTCGTCATTGGCGTCGACGGACAGGAACCTGACACCGCCAACCGAGGCGTCGACTTCCGCCACCTTCGGTCCACCGACCGCGAAGAAGGCACTGTCGACCCGCCCCGAGGCCATGTCGTCCGATCCGCGGATCAATTCGGGAACCGGCACCTGCTCGACGTCACTCCAGCCAAGGCCGCCGGCCGCCAGGATCGCCGAGATATGCGACCGCGCGATCGGGAACGCATCCCAGCCGGCGGGCACGCTGCGGCCGGCAAGGTCGGACACAGCCGTCAGCCCCGAATCTTCCCGGACATAAAGACCGACAGGGAACGGGTTGACCCTCGCCAGAACACGCAGGTTGGGCATCGCGGTGGCATAGTCGCCCGTGCCGGAAACCGCAGTTATGACGTCATTGACATCGTTCAACGAGAACTCGGCCAACGCGTCGTTCACGGCCTGCATCATCTGCGCATTGCCGCCATAGGGCTGCACAACAAGCCGCATGTCGGCACTCGCGCGCGCCTCCCCCGAGATGACCGAAGCCATGGTGTTCCAGACCGAACCCTGAGGGGGCGTCGAGAAAGATAGCACCTGGGCCTGAGCCGCCGTCGCCATGCCTCCGGCCATCAGACCGGCCAGAATGAGGTTTCGAATTGGTTTCATTGTTGGTTCCTCCCTTTTTTATGATGTTCTTGGATCGCGCGTTCAGCCGACGCCCTTTGGCGGGCGCATCAGCGCCTGACGGTCGATCTTGCCGGTGCCGGTCTTCGGCAGCTCGGCGGTGTAGTCGATGATGCGCGGCGCCTTGTAGGGTGTCAGGCACGCCTTGACGTGGTCGCGCAGGCGCGCGGTCTGGGCCGTGTCGCCACGCCGCCCGGGCATAAGCGAGACAATGGCCCGCAGCGCCATCCGCTTGTCCTCAAGCTGTTCGGCAAGCACCGCACATTCATGGACATCCGCGTGCTCGTTCAGGCAACGCTCGACCTCCAGAGGCCAGACCCATTGCCCCGAGATCTTCACCAGATCATCGGCCCTGCCCTGAAAATAATAGTAGCCGTCACGCTCCACGAACCGGTCGCCGGTATAAATCCAGTCGTTCCGCATCGTCTCGCGGGTCTTGTCCGGGCGATTCCAGTAGCACGGCGCAGAAGAATGTCCGCGCACCAACATGACACCCTCCTCGCCGGGGGCCGCCGATCTGCCATCAGGGGTTTCCAGCCGGATCTCGTAGCCCGGCACGCGCTCCCCCGCCGAACCGGGGCGGTGATCGTCCAGCTTGTTGCTGAGGTATATGTGAAGCATCTCAGTCGAGCCGAGACCCTCTGTCGGGCCATGGCCCACACGGGCCTTCCACGCCGAGTAGACATCTTCCGACAGGATCTCCGCCGCCGACATCGACTGACGCAGGGACGACAGGTCGCATCGGTTGATCTGCTCCGTCCGCGCCAATGCGGTATAAAGCGTCGGAAGGCCGAACAGGACTGTCGGTCGGAAGGTTTCGATTGCCTTTAGCACCGTGTCGGGCCGGGGCTGCCCCGGCACCAGCAGCGTACACGCGCCGCGTGCAAACGGAAACACGACGGCATTCCCGAAGCCATAGGCGAAATACGCCTTGGGCACGGAATAGCAAATGTCGTCCTCACGAAGCTTCAGGACATGCGCGCCAAAGCTCTGCTCGATATAGGCCATATCGTGATGCAGATGGACGATGCCCTTCGGACGCCCGGTCGATCCAGACGAGTACATCCAGAAGGCCATGTCATGAGGGCCGGTATCGGCGGCCTTCAGCACGCTCTGCGCACCCTCAAGAAACTGCTTGGCCGTCTGTGCCCCCGGACGGTCGGACGTGGCGTTCGCGATCACAAGGGTTTCCAACGCCGTCCCCGACGTCGCCGCAGGCCCGAACACGTCGGCCAGACTGCTTTCGAAAACAGCGATCCGCGCCCCGCTGTCCTTGAGAAAGAAGTTCAGCACATCCGGCTTCGTCTGAATGTTCAGCAGGACAGGGACAAATCCGGCCCGGACTGCCCCGAAGAACGCCGCAGGAAAGACCGGTGTGTCGTCCAGAAAGAACGCGATCCGTTCACCCCGTTTCAATCCTGCACGCAGGAACGCGTTGCCCCACCGCGCCGCCTCTTCGATCAACGCGCGGTAACTCCACAAGCCCATCGGGCCACACACCGCAGCCCTGTCCGGATTGCGGCCCAGGTTTTGCCAGAGGATCTCCGCGCCATTCCTGTGCGCTGCCAGATCAAAGCCGATTTCCCGGGCACCGACCGTATCGGCCGCCACCGGATCCAGGATCGTTTCCTGCAGGCACTCTGCTACCGCTTGGGACATGAATGTTCTCCTCCTCCGGCCGCGGAAAGCTCCGCGCTCGATCGGGCGCGTTCTGGCCCTTATGCGGTTGAATTCGATGACGCGGCGCCGCGTCTCAATCGGACATCGCAAGATGCGCGGCATGGTCGGCAGCAAAGCGCGGGGCAAGCTTGCGAAGCCGCTCCTGCGTCATCCGCCCCGAGCGCATCAGGTAGTCATGCGCGAAATCCATCGGCGCAAGCTGCATCTTTTCGCCGAAACTCTCGTACCAGGTGGCGGACGTGTTTGCGGCATCGACGATCTTTCGTGCGATCGGCGGACGTTGTCGC
>JALQUE010000426.1 GCA_023260815.1 Roseovarius sp. | reverse complement strand
CAAGTGCGCAAGAAGATCGACGAGCTGGGGATCGAGTATCTTTACCTGCAATTCGTGTCGGTCACCGGCAAGATCATGGGCAAGGGTATTCCGGCGGATCACTGGGAAAGTGTCGCCAAGAAGGGGTTCCAGCTGGTCTATGGCGCCACGATGAACCTGTTCACCAACCGCGCGGGCGATTACATGGGCTATGGGCCCGAGGCGGCCGAGCTGATCGGCATTCCCGAGCCGGAAACCTTCATGCAGCTGCCCTGGGCGCCCGAGATCGGCCGGTTCTACTGCACGCTGTTCCGCAACCGCGAGGAAAAGGAAAATCCCGGTGGCTATCTGACGGCGGATTGCCGGGGCAACCTGCGCCGCATGCATGACGAATTCACCAAGAAGCACGGCACCAAGCTGCGGATCGGGACCGAGCCCGAGATGATGTGGCTGAAGTTCGACGAGAACGGCAAGCCGCGCGACGGGTTCTCGAAGCCCTATTGCTATCATATCGACCAGTTCGAAAGCCTGCGGCCCGTGTCGTTGCAGGTGATCCGCTATGCCCGCAAGATGGGTCTGGACATGATCCAGGGCGATCACGAGGACGCGCCGGGGCAGCTTGAGCTGAACTGGATGTTCGACGACGTGCTGCGCAATGCGGATCGCTTGACCACCTATCGCCAGATTTGCGCGCAGGTGGCGCGGGAGCACGGGATTTTCGCCTGTTTCATGACCAAGCCGTTCATGGGGGTGTCGGCCTCGGGGTGTCATCACAACATGAGCCTGTGGCATGGCGGCGAGGATGAGTTCGTCAGATGCGGCAACGATCCGGACAACCTGCCGGGGATGGCCGACAACTACATGTATGTGAAGGGCGGCGAGAACACGTTCATGCCCGACACGGACGATCCGCAGATGCCGGGCAAGGAAGGTCTGAAGGCGATCGGCGGCGTGGTGCATCACCTGCAGGCGTTGACGGCGATCGGCTGTTCGACGGTGAATTCCTATCGGCGGCTGTGGGATACGGGGTTCTGGGCGCCGGTGTTCAGTGACTGGGGCTTCCAGAACCGCACCACGGGTCTGCGCGTTTCGGCGCCGGGGCGGTTCGAATATCGTTCGGTGGATTCGATGGTGAACCCGTATCTGATGGGCACCACCCTGCTGGCGGCGATGGATGACGGGCTGGAGAACAGTCTGGACCCCGGCAAGCCCGAAGAGCGCAACATCTATGCGGCGATGGCCGAGGGCAAGGACGTCAAGAAGCTGCCGATGTCGCTGGGCGAGGCGCTGGACAAGCTGGCCGCGGACGAGGCCGTGCAGCGCGGCCTGCCCGGCGAGATGTACCGGCTGTACGACGAATACAAGCGCGACGAGGTCGCGAGATTCATGTCCACCGTCACCGAGTGGGACAAAGAGATGTACATGGAGTGTCTGCCCTGAGGCATTCGATGTCCTGGCGGCAGGCGATCATGCCTGCCGCCCCCCTGAACGACGCAAACTGAGGAGGCGCATTCAAAATGTGCGGAATTGCTGGATTGATCCACAAGGGCAAGAGCGCGAATGTCGGGTCCGAGATGACTGCGATGCTTCAAGCCCTGAAACACCGGGGGCCGGACAGCACCGGATATGCTGTCTACGGCGAACCGAAGGATGGCGACTATATCATGCGCCTGAAAGTGGCCGAGGCCGAGGATATGGCCAAGGGCCGGGGCATCACGCAGATCCTCGAGACCCGGATCCGCGAGGTCGAAGAGATCATGGCCGAGTGCGGGGCCACCGTGAAGGACCGCCAGAGCGCCACGAAATACGCCCACCGCTATGTGCTGGGCCATGACGGTGACGAGGCGAGCATCGGCGAGATGGCCAAGATGATCGAAGAGATCGATGGCGTCGAGATCCTGTCGATCGGGCGGGGTCTGGAACTGATCAAGGATCTGGGCGACGCGTCTGTGGTTGCGGGCCTTTACGGGCTGAACGATTTCGTGGGCACCCACGGCATCGGCCACACGCGGATGGCCACGGAATCGGATGTCGACATCAAGTCGGCGCATCCCTACTGGGCGTTTCCCTATAACGACGTGAGCGTCGTGCATAACGGCCAGATCACGAATTACTGGATCATGCGCCGCGAGATGGAGCGCAAGGGTCATCGGTTCATGTCGAATTGCGACAGCGAGTTGCTGGCGGTCTATACCGCGCACAACCTGGCCAATGGCATCTCGTTGGAGGACAGTCTGCGCAAGTCCATCGGCGAGATCGATGGTGTGTTCACCTATCTGGTGGCGACCAAGGATCAGCTGGGCATGGCCAAGGACACGATGGCGGCGAAACCGCTGGTCCTTTACGAATCCGACGATCTGATCGCGATGGCCTCGGAAGAGGTGGCGATCCGCGCGATCCTTCCGGAAGAAATCGACACTTATGACCCTTACGACGAGGAGGTCCGGGTATGGCAAGCGTAACCGACGCAGAATTGAAAGAGATGAGCCAGGACGAGCGCGCCAAGGCGCTTGGAATGACGACGGAACAGCTGACGGGCAAGTCGCTTTATATCGAGTTCGACCCCGAGGCCACCGATCGCTACACCTATCCGTGGGCTTATGACGTCGATTTCAACAAGCGCACCGAGATCGACACCGACAATCTGACCACAACCGAGGTGAATATCGCGATCCGCGACAAGATGAAGGAAGGCTATGGCACCATCGTGCTGCAGAATCCGCGCGGCAAGCACAGCCTTGGCGTCGGCATCCTGAACAAGCTGAACCTGATCATCGAGGGCTCGTGCGGGTATTTCGGCGTGGGTCTGATCGACGGGCCGAATGTGCGGATCACCGGGCGCGTGGGCTGGTCCTGCGGCGAGAACATGATGTCGGGCACCATTGTGATCGAAAAGAACGCAGGCTCCACGTTTGGCGCCGCGATGCGCGGTGGCGATCTGGTGTGCCGTGGGTCGGTCGGATCGCGCACGGGCATCGACCAGAAGGGCGGCACGATCATCGTGGGTGGCGACACCGGCGCGCTGTCGGGCTTCATGATGCAGCGCGGACGCATGGTGGTGTGCGGCAATGCCGGCAAGAACCTTGGCGATTCGATGTATGACGGGATGATCTTTGTGGGTGGCGAGATCAAGTCGCTGGGTGTCGATGCGATCGAAGCCGAGTTGACCGATCTGGACCGGCACTGGCTGACCCGGAAGCTCACGCAATACGGGCTGATGCCCGACAAGGGCGTGGACCACTTCACCAAGATCGTGGCTGGCAAGCAGTTGTGGAACTACGACAACCTCGAGCCGTCCGAGAAGAAACTCATTCTGTAATGGAGTGGCGCCCGGCGCCTTCCCTTACCCGCAAAAAGGAACAGACACATGGCTGATGGCGATCTGCCCACCAAGAAGCCCCTTGCGCGCGACACCTACAGGCTGGGGGATTCCTTTATCTTCCCGCCGCGCGTCATGGATGACATCCACATCAAGTCCGAGCTTGGACGCTACCGGATGCGGGGGTTTTCCCTTTTCAAGAAGATCCCGCATTGGGATGACCTGACTTTCCTTCCCGGCACGCTGACGCGTTTCGTGATCGAGGGCTACCGCGAGAAATGCGAAACCCGCACCGTGATCGGGCCGCGCGCGAAAAAGCCGCTGGTTCTGGATATTCCGGTTTATATCACCGGCATGAGCTTTGGCGCGCTGAGCTATGAAGCCAAGACCGCGTTGGCGCGCGGCGCCACGATGGCGGGCACGGCGACCTGTTCGGGCGAGGGCGGCATGATCCCCGACGAGCGGCGCTACAGCTCGAAATGGTTCTATCAGTGCATCCAGTCGCGTTATGGCTTCAACCCGCATCACCTGGTTCTGGCGGATGGCTGCGAGTTCTTCATCGGTCAGGGCTGCAAGGTGGGTCTTGGCGGGCATCTGATGGGTCAGAAGGTGACCGACCAGGTGGCCGAGATGCGCAGCCTGCCCGCAGGTATCGACCAACGCTCGCCGGCGCGTCACCCCGACTGGCTGGGGCCGGATGACCTTGCGTTGAAGATCCAGGAGATCCGCGAGGCGACCGATTGGCAGATCCCCATTCAGCTCAAGCTGGGGGCGGCGCGGGTCTATGACGATGTGCGCATGGCGGTGAAATGCGACCCGGATTCGATCTATATCGACGGGATGGAAGGCGGCACCGGCGCAGGCCCGCACCTGGCCACCGAGGATACCGGCGTGCCGGGCATGGCGGCGATCCGTCAGGCGCGCAAGGCCATCGACGATCTGGGCAAGCGCGGCGAGATCAGCCTTGTCTATGCCGGCGGTATCCGCAATGGCGCCGATGTGGCCAAGGCGATTGCGCTGGGCGCGGATGCCATCGCCATTGGTCATTCGGCGATGATGGCGCTGAACTGCAACAAGGACATCCCCGAGGCCAATTACCAGGAAGAGATGGGCGTCGAGCCGGGCTATTGCTACCATTGCCACACGGGCCGTTGCCCGGTGGGTGTGGCGACGCAAGACCCCAAGCTGCGCGAACGTCTTGACCCGGATGCGGCGGCGGAGCGTGTCTACAACTTCCTGCATACGCTGACCATCGAGGCGCAGCTCTTCGCCCGCGCCTGCGGCAAGACCTATATCCATTCGTTGGAGCCCGAGGATCTGGCCGCCTTGACGATGGAGGCGTCGGCGATGGCCGGGGTGCCGCTTGCCGGGACCAACTATACGGTCGGCGTCGAGGATTATCACCACTTTTAAGGTGGGCCGCCCTTGCGCCGCGTGATCCGTGGCGCGGGGCACCACCCCGCCAAAGGAGGACAAAACCATGGCTGGAACACAGTATCGCGGCTCCGAGATCAAGGATGTCGATCAGTTCCTGAAGGACGCCGCCGGACTTGAATCCGAACGCGAAAAGGAAATCGGCCAGCATATCGGCTATCGCTATGACGTGAACCTTGTGCCGGATTACGACCGGATCACGCCCTTCCTGCAGAAATACATGGAAGTAATGGGCTGGGACGATCTGAACTGGCTGGAAGACGTGCATATGGGCTACGAAGAGGGCGCACCTGCCGTCTTTGATCGCAACAACAACGGCTGGGTGCGGGTGCCCGACAGTATCGAGCTGCCCGACAACCAGCAGGACAGGGACATGATCGCACGCGAGATGCTCATCAAGTTCCAGATGTCGGACCGGCATCCGCTGGTCACGTTGCGCAAGGCCTATATGAAGTTCTGACGCACATGCCGCGCCCGCTTGATATTGCCTGTCTGCAGACACGGCCCCGGCCTGAGTTCGCCGGGGCCGTCGATGAGGCGATGCCGCTGGCCGAGGCCGCGGTCAAGGCGGGCGCGGATATCCTGTTCTTGCCGGAATATTGCGGTGGGTTGCGCACGGAGGGTGGCGCGCTGGCCCCGCCATCGGCGCCTGAGGGCAGCCATCCGTTTCTGACGGCGATGCGGGACTTTGCCGCCAAGCGTCAGGTGTGGATCAATATTGGCTCCATCGCGGTGGACGGGCCGGACGGGCGGATCATCAACCGGGGTCTGATGCTGGATGATCGCGGTCAGATCCGAGGGCGCTATGACAAGATCCATCTGTTCGATGT
The DNA here is from genome assembly GCA_023260815.1 of Roseovarius sp. Lineage (GTDB taxonomy): Bacteria > Pseudomonadota > Alphaproteobacteria > Rhodobacterales > Rhodobacteraceae > Roseovarius. The sequence continues at coordinate 3,290 of JALQUE010000426.1, read as the reverse complement.
GCAGCTGTCCGAGGCCGAGGTCTATCGCGAAAGCGCGCATGTCAGCCCCGGTCATCGCGCGGTGATCCATGACACGCCGTTCGGCAGGATCGGTCACACGATCTGTTATGATCTGCGGTTTCCGCATCTGTTTCGCAGTCTGGCGCAGGCGGGCGCGGATATCCTGCTGTGTCCTGCGGCCTTTACCCGCAAGACAGGAGAGGCGCATTGGCATGTGCTGAACCGCGCGCGGGCGATTGAAACAACCCGCTTCGTCGTCTCGGCCTGCGCCATAGGGCCGGTGCCGGGGGGCGGAGAAAGCTATGGTCATTCGCTGGTCGTCAGCCCGTGGGGCGAGGTGATCTGCGATGGCGGCACCCTGCCCGGTGTGGTGCAGGCGCGAATCGATCTGGACGAGATCGCCCGCGCGCAGGGGCGCATCCCCAGCCTGACCGCCGACCGGCCATTCACCCCGACCCAACCCAGAAGGAGCGTTGCATGAGTTCGTTGGCGGCACAGTTCGGACAGAGTTTCTCGGACCATCCCCTGCGCAAGGCCTTCATGAAGTGGCAATGCCGCGTCAGGCAGATGTCGATGCGGGACAATGACGGGCGGCCCGACGATCCGATCATGCCGGCGGTCCTGTTGCCGGATCAGGCAGAGGCGCTTGGGCATATCATCACGGTGATGAACAAGGCGCCCGGCTATTCCGTGACGCCCGAGTTGCAGCATATGGCGGCCAAGACGAACGATCCCGCGCAGATCCGGGATCAGGCGATCCGGTTCCTGTCATCGGCCTATTACCAGAAGCCCGAGGAGTTTTCGGATATCCTGACGGCGACCTTTCCGCCGGGATCACCGGGGGCGGCGCAAATCCATGCGGCCGGGCAATGCCGGCTGATCTTTGACGCCTATGCGCAGCGGTTCGATCTGTCGTGCAAGGTTTGGCGGCTGGCGCCGCACAACCTTTTGCATCAAGCGACGGTCGCGCATAACAAGCTGTTCAACCCGGCGCTGCCGCCCGATACGGAGGTCTTGGGGTTCGAGCCGGACTGGGCACAGAGCAGCGCCGATCCGGCCATCCGCTGAGGCGGCGCAAGCCCGCGTCAGGCGGTCAGTGGGAGCGGTCGATATCGCCCACGGCCAGCACTGGGGAGGCGTCGATATCCTTGGCGTCGAGCATGGTTGACACACGCTCCAGAACGGCGACGATCATCGCCTGTTCCCAATCATCAAGCGCCTCGAACTGCTTGACGTAGCGCTGTTGCAACGCGTCGGGGGCGGCGCGCACCTTGGCGATGCCTTCAGGCGTGATGCCAAGCCGGGTCTGGCGGCGATCCTGTTCGGATTGTTGCCGTGTCAGCAGCCCCTTTGATTCCAGCTTCTTGATGAGCACCGAAATGGTGGCCTGCGTCACGCCCATGCGCTGCGACAGTTCGGTGGGCGTGGCGTAGCCTTTTTCCGACACGATCTGAAGGACGCGCAGCTGCACCGCTGTCAGACCGGCCTCGCGGGCGAGGTCACGCGAATACATTTCCGTGGCCCGCAAGATGCGGCGCAGGGCGATCAGGCTGATGTCTGTCCGGTCCACATCGATCTCCGTGAGGGGCCGGGACAGATTACTTTTTTTGCCCAGATGCGCAATCCGTGACGTGCTTTGGTTTATTTTTCTAACTGTTTGTGTCATGCATCCTATATAAGACTAAGGGCTTTTAGGTTCAATATGCGCGGATTGCCGCATATAGCGCATAAAATTACTTAGACAGTTGAAAATAGATGCGGGATGAATATACTTAGTCTAGCTAACAACAAGGGATCAGAAGCCGTGCATACAATCGAAGGATCGAAACAAAAGCCGAAGATCACATTTCGCAAGCCGCTGCGTGAGGACGGGGCGGCGATATGGGATTTGATCGCGTCGTGTCATCCGCTGGACGAGAATTCGATGTACTGCAATCTGATCCAGTGTGATCATTTCCGCGATACCTGTATCCTGGCCGAGATGGATGGTGTGCCGGTGGGCTGGATTTCTGCCTATGTGATGCCGTCGGACGAAGAGACGTTGTTTGTCTGGCAGGTCGCGGTATCGGAACAGGCGCGCGGCCAAGGGCTTGGATCACGCATGCTCAAGGCGCTGACCGAGCGCGAGGAATGCGAGAGCGTCAACCGCCTGCAGACCACCATCACACTGAGCAATGACGCATCGTGGGCGTTGTTCGGAAAGTTCTCGAAGGCGATTGGCGGCAAGCTCAAGAGTCAGCCGCATTATACCCGCGAGGATCATTTCGACGGGCGTCACGCGACCGAGCACATGGTCACGATAGACTTCGCCGAAGCGCTGAAGCGCGCCGCCTGATCGCGGCCTGCGCCAGCCTTCAACTCATCAGACATAAAGGAAACGCCATGCCGACTGACATGTCAGCCGACTTTGAAATCTTTACACGCCGTGAATCGGAAGCGCGCAGCTATTGCCGCAGCTTCGAGACGGTGTTCACCAAGGCCAGCGGTGCCGAAATGACGGCCGCCGACGGCACGACCTATATCGACTTTCTGGCGGGATGCTCGTCTTTGAATTACGGGCATAACGACCCGGACATGAAAGAGGCGTTGGTCGCCCATATCGCGGGCGACGGGATCGCGCATGGTCTGGATATGTATACCGAGGAAAAAGCCCGGTTCCTGACGGCCTATGAGGAGAATATCCTGAAGCCGCGGGGCATGGACTATAAGGTGATGATGACCGGACCGACCGGGACCAACGCCGTGGAAGCGGCGATGAAGCTGGCGCGCAAGGTGACGGGCCGCCGTAATATCGTGGCGTTCACCAACGGCTTTCACGGCATGACCATGGGCGCGCTGTCGCTGACCGGTAATGCCGGCAAGCGGGCCGGTGCGGGCTGTGGATCGCTGTGTGGCGTGACGCGGATGCCGTTCGATGGCGCCTTTGGCGACGAGATGGATACGCTGCGCCAGATGGAGATGATGTTCGACAACCCATCGTCGGGTGTCGATGCGCCTGCCGCGTTCATCTTTGAGCCGGTGCAGGGCGAGGGCGGTCTGAACGCTGCATCTGATGAATGGATGCAGGGCGTCGCCCGTCTGGCCAAGAAGCTGGGCGCGCTGCTGATCGTCGATGACATCCAGTCGGGCTGCGGGCGCACGGGCACCTATTTCGCCTTCGAGAGCGCGGGCATCGAGCCGGACATGGTGACACAGGCGAAATCGCTGTCGGGCTTCGGCCTGCCGTTCGCCGCGCTGCTGATCAAGCGCGAGCATGACATCTGGAAGCCAGCCGAGCATAATGGCACGTT
>JALQUE010000376.1 GCA_023260815.1 Roseovarius sp. | reverse complement strand
CGGCGCCGGCACCATCTGCACCAGATCCGCGTCTTCGCCGATGCGGGCAAACTCGGCATGGATATACTCCAGCAGCAGCGCGCAGCTGGCCACGCCCTTGGGCGAGGGGGCCACCACGATCGAATTGCCGCATTTGAGCGCGTTGATGATGTTGTTGGCCGGGGTCGCGGCGGGATTGGTCGAGGGCACCACGGCGCCGATCACCCCGATGGGGCGGGCGATCTCGGTGATGCCGGTGGCGGGATCGTCCGAGACGATGCCATGGGTTTTGGCGGTGGCGATGTCGCGCATCAGGCCAAGGGTCTTGCGGTGGTTCTTGGTGATCTTGTCGGCCACGTTGCCCAGACCGGTGGTCTTGACCGACAGTTCCGCCAGGGCACGGTTGCGGCCCGGCTCCATGATGGCCCATGCGGCGGCCTGTGCGGCGCGGTCATAGCGCTCCTGGGTGGCGCCGTCCTCGAAGGTGGCTTGGGCTGCGCGGGCGCGATCCATGATGCGGTCCACGGCGGTGATGTCTTGATGCGCGTTCATGTCGGTCTTTCCTTGGTAGGGTGGACAGGGCGGGCGGTCCGCCCTGTCCGATGGGTTTGCGTGAGTGGTGCAGGGGTCAGAGACCTGCGAGCAGTTTTTCGAGTGTTGCCTGACGGGCCTTCCACATCTCGATGACCTCGTCGCGGCCCATGATCTTCATCGGCGAGCCGCCGGCTTCCATCTTGCTTTGGACCTGCTTGCTTTCGAACATGGCGGGGACGGTCGCGGCCAGTTTGTCGATCACCTCTTGCGGGGTGCCCTTGGGCACCATGACGCCGCGGAAGTTCACGCTGGCGTTGTCGATGTCGTAGCCCTGTTCCACCATGGTCGGCACGTCGGGCAGGAACGAGCTGCGCTCGAGGTCGAACACGCCGAGGATCTTGACGTTGCCCGCAGCCGCGGCGCGGAACGCGTCGGAGAGGTTGTTGACCCCACCCAGCACTTCGCCCGCGATCACGGCCTTCATGGCGCCTGCGCCGCCCTTGTTGTTGGGGATGTAGGCCAGTTTCACGCCTGCCGCCTGTTCAAGCTGCAGCGCCGCGATGTGGTGACCCACGAACAGTCCCGCGCCCGAGAAGGTCAGCTTGCCGGGGTTTTCCTTGGCGTAGGCCACGACATCGGCCATCGAGTTGAAGTCGCTGTCGGCGCCGACGACGAAGACCGCCGGGTCAGCGCCCCAATTGGCGATCGGCTCGAAGCTGTCGATGGAGTATTCCACGCCGCCCTCGATCGACTGGGCGATGAAATGGGGCACGTTGTAGGCGCCAAGCGTGTAGCCATCGGCCTCGGCTTGGGTGGCCAGCCAGTTCCAGCCCACACGACCGCCCGCGCCGGGCTTGTTGACGATGGCGATGGGCTGCCCGAGGGCGTCTTCGTTGCCCGCCGTCATGGTGGCGATGCGCGCCTGGAAATCGGTTGCGCCGCCGGCGCCATAGCTGACCATCAGCATCAGCGGACGTTCGGGATAGTCCTGTGCCACTGCGGGTGCCGCGGCCAGTGCGAGGGCCGTTGCGACCCCTGTCAGTAATTTCCTCATCTTGGTTTTCCTCCCTTGGATGATGATTGACCCGGTTGCATCCGGACTTATTGGAACAACGCTTCTTTCGGCGTGAACACGTTGAGCACCTGGGCAAAGAGGCCATACATGATGACCACGAAGCCTACGGTGATGATGACCCGCTTGATCCAGCTCCGTACCTCGGAATGAGGGTTGGGATCGTAGATCGACAGCAGGATGAAAAAGACGATGGCGCTGGCGGTGTAGAAGCCAAGGGCCTTGGCCGCCCAGAACACGTAGATGAGCAGCACGATCAGACCCGGCAGGATGTTCACGATGATCCTGCGGCTGATGCCGTCGCCCGCCCGCGACCAGCCCAAGAGGGCCTTTGCGAAGGTCCACAGTGCCAGCGCGACGAATACGGTCGAGATCAGGCGTGGAAACAGGAAAGCCTGCGCCGGTTGCTGTGTGTAGCTGACCCAGCAGATCCAGATGCCGGTGAGGGCCACGAGACCCGATGGGATGATATGTTGCCAGCGGCTCATGCGTGGGCCTCCTTGTCCTTGCGATCAAGCTTGCGCTGCCGGATTTCCATCCAGACCGAGTAGACGACCGATGCGACGACGATGAAGATCAGCGTCAGGTTCAGCATGCCCGAGAAGAAGTAGGGCAGGCGGCCTGTGGTCGCGTCGGCGATCATCGCGCCTTGGATGAAGTTGGCTTCGGCGATGGGACCGAGGATCAGACCCAGCACCAGCGGCGCTGCCACGAAGCCGAACCTTTCGAGGAAGTACATGCCGACACCGAGCGCCGCCATGACATAGACATCCCCCATCGAGTTCTGCACCGAATACGAGCCGAACACCGCCAGGCCCAGCACGATGGCGGCCATCACCGATTGCGGCACCTGTGCCACACGGGCGGCAAAGCCCGCGACATACAGACCGAAGATGCACATCAGGATCTGACCGATCAGCATGGAGTTGATGAAGGTCCATGCCACGTCGGGGTGATTGTCGAACAGGTCCGAGCCGGGGAAAATCCCGTGGATCAAAAGCCCGCCCAAAAGCACGGCGGCGGTCGGGCTGCCGGGAACGGACAACGTCAGCAGCGGCACCAGTGACGGGCCGACCATGGCGTTGTTCGCGCTTTCGGCGGCGATCACGCCTTCGGAATGGCCAGTGCCGAATTTCTTGCGGTCGGGGCTGAATTTCTTGGCCTGATCATAGGCCACCAGCCCGGCGATCTGCCCGCCCACACCGGGAATGAGACCGATGAAGGCACCGATGCCCGTGCCGATCGTGAGTGACCGGCTGCGGCGAAAGGTTTCGCGGATCGCGGCGCCGATCGGATGGCGTTGAACCTTCAGCACTTCGGCGTCAGCCGCTTTGCGGCCCTGCGCGAACATCGTCAGCACCTGAGGAATGGCAAACAGGCCGATCAGAGCGGGAATGATGTTGATGCCGCCTGACAGTTCGGGGTGGAAGATGAAGCGCTGTGCGCCCATGATGTCGTCAAAGCCGATGGTGGCCAGCCACATGCCGATGCAGCCCGACAGCAGCCCCTTGACGACCGAGTTGCTGTCCAGCGTTCCGATCACCGTCACCCCGAGGATCGCCAGCCAGAACAGGTGCGACGGCCCGAAAGCGAGCGCCCATTTCGACAGGGCCGGGGTGAGGAAAATCAGCAGCATAACCCCGAACACCCCGCCGATGGCCGACGAGATGAACGACAGTTGCAGCGCCTCGGCGCCACGGCCCTGTGTGGCCATGGTGTGCCCGTCGAGCGTGGTGGCGATGTTCGCCGGTGCGCCGGGTATCTTGAGCAGAATGGCACTGACCGCGCCGCCGGCGACGGTAGATGTATAGGCAGCCCCCAGAAGGATCAGACCTTGTGCCGGTTCCAGTTGAAAGGTGAACGGAATCAGCAGCGCCACCGCCATTGTAGGCGACAGGCCCGGCGTAGCCCCAAGAATGAGGCCCCCGATTGTTCCGATCAGCAAAAGCATGAACGAGATCGGCTGAAAGACCTCGTCGAAATATCCGATGAATTCCAAGAAGTGCCCCTCCCTTGGCTCTTCCCGCCGCAATGGGCGTTTGACAGTTAAGGCTAGAACATGAAAATAGTAATGCAAATGTTTTCATAAAATGCGGAAAAAATCGCCGTAAATGACTGATAAAAAAGTAAAAAAAGCGGATATTGTGGCTGTGGCAAATGCCGCGAAGGTATCGGCTTCGACGGTGTCGCGGGCCTTCAATCACCCCGATCTTGTGAACCCTGCGACCCGCAAGAGAATCAACCGGGCGGTCGAAAAGCTGGGCTATATCCGCAACCGCGCGGCGCAGGCGATTCATGGGCGCAGGAACGCCACGATCGGGCTGATCGTGCCGACGATCAACCATGCGATCTTTGCCGAGGTGATTCAGAGTTTCTCGGACGCGATCGACGAGGCGGGGTTTACCCTGTTGATCGCGTCGCATGGTTATTCGCTGGAGCGTGAATACGACATGATCCGCAAGTTGATGGAACATCGCGTCGATGGGATCGCCCTTGTCGGGCTGGAACATTCCGAGGCCACGTTCCGTCTGTTGCGTCAGCAGGAGATGCCGTGCATCGCGATCTGGAACTATTCCGGCACGTCGGACATGCCCTGCGTGGGCGCCGACAATCGCGAGGCGGGGCGACTGGCGGCCCGACATCTTCTGCAGGCCGGGCACCGGGATATCGGGCTGATCTTTCCAAGCATCGAGGGCAATGACCGCGCCCGCCAGCGGCTGGAGGGGGCAATGGAGGAGATCCGCACCCATGGCGTCGAGGTGCGCGACGCATGGCGGCAGGAATCGCCCTACAGCATCACGCTGGCCAAGCAGGCGGTGCGCGGCATGCTGGACAGCGACCAACGGCCAACGGCACTGGTCTGCGGCAATGACGTGATTGCACAGGGCGCGATCTTTGGCGTGCAAAGCCGCGGGCTATCGGTGCCGGGGGATGTGTCGGTGATCGGGATCGGGGATTTCAACGGCTCGCTGGATATGGAGCCGGGGCTGACCACGGTGCGCATCCCGGCCGAAGATATCGGCAAGGTGGCGGGCCAGAGACTGACCGGGCTGATCCTGTCCGAGACGCGCGAGATGTTCCGCTATCGCTGTGATCTGAACTGTATCGTGAGGGGCACCACCCGGCCGCTGACATGAGCGGCCGGGCTGTGCGGCTCAGGTTTCGGCGCGCTCGGCCCCTTCGGCGATGGCGCTGCGAAGTTTCTTTTCCAACGCCTTCTGCTTGGCCTCGGAGTGGAATTTCAGGCCGAACATGTCCTTGACGTAGAAGGTATCGACCACCTGTTCCCCATAGGTCGCGATCACGGCTGAGTTGATGTAGACATTCGCGTTGGCCAGCGTCCGGGTCAGATCATAGAGCAGGCCGGGACGATCGCGGGTGTCGACCTCGATGATGGTGAAGATCTCTGATCCGTCGTTGTCGAAGGTGATGTGCGTCGGCACCCGAAACGCCTTTTCGCGCTTCTTGAGCTTGTCCTTGGGTTTCATCGCCTCGCGGGCGACGACCTCGCCCATCAGGATCTTGTGGATGGTCTGGCGCAGGCGCGGGATGCGCGTGTCCTCATAGGGCGCACCTTCGGCGTCCTGAATCCAGAAGGCGGCGGTGGCGTAGCCGTCCTTGGTGGTGAAGGTGCGCGCATCGACGATATTGGCCCCGGCCAGCGCCAGCGCGCCGGTGAGACGCGAAAAGATGCCGGGATGGTCCTGCATGGCGAAACAGACGCGGGTGGCGTCGCGGTCATCGTCGGGGTGGATGTCGATCGCGACATCGTTTTCCTGAAGGTCGCGCAGCAGGTTGGCAAAGACCACATGCGCGGTCACGTGCAGGCCCTGCCAGTAGGGGTCATAGTGGCGCCCGGTCTCATGGCGCAGGGCGGCCGCGTCCCAGCTGGCAAGCGCCTCACGCAGGGATTTGCGCGCCTCCGTGCCGCGGTTCTCGCGGGTGAGGGCCTCCATCCCGTCCTCCAGCGCGCGGCGTGTCTGACGGTAGAGCGCGCGCAGCAGCGCCCCCTTCCAGTTGTTCCAGGTGCCGGGGCCGACGCCGCGAATGTCGCAGACCGTCAGCACGCAGAGCAGGTCCAGCCGTTCCTTGGTCTGCACCGCCTTGGCAAAGTCGCGCACGGTGCGCGGGTCCGCGATGTCGCGTTTCTGCGCCAT
>JALQUE010000352.1 GCA_023260815.1 Roseovarius sp. | reverse complement strand
CCGCCTGCCTGCCTGCCCGCCTGCCCGCCTGCCTGCCTGCCTGCCCGCCTGCCGGCCTGCCCGCCTGCCTGCACGAAAGCACGGGTCAGAGGATTGGCCATGCGTCCGCGCCCGACATGCAACGGGCCATGCTGACCGCGCCAGGAGGGATCGCCGCCATGGCCGCCATCATCCCAGGATTCGAGCCGCTTGAAATAGGGCAGCACATCGGCATAGCCCCAGCCCTCGGCGCCCTGATCGCGCCAGTGATCGTAATCGCAGGCATGACCGCGCACATAGACCATGCCGTTGATGCTGCTGGAACCGCCGATCACCTTGCCGCGCGGACAAGCCAGACGGCGGCCATTCAGATGCGGCTCGGGTTCGGTCCGGTATCCCCAGTCATAGCGCTTCATGTTCATCGGGTAACTCAGAGCGCCGGGCATCTGGATGAACGGCCCCGCATCACTGCCGCCATGTTCGATGACCAGAACGGATTTACCTGCCTCGCTCAGCCGAAAGGCCATGGCGCATCCCGCGCTGCCCGCTCCGACGATGACATAATCCGCTTCCATTGTGTTTGCCTCCGCTATGCATGCGTGTTCGCTTCGGTTCGGGACTGGCGATGCGCACCGCACCGCGCCAGCGGTCAGAACGGTGCTTCGGTTTCGCCCATGCGCACATAGACCGACTTCAGCTGGGAATAATGCGCGATGGCCGCCTTGGAATTCTCGCGCCCCACGCCCGAGGCCTTGACCCCGCCAAACGGCACCTCGACCGGGGCATCGTTATAGGAATTGATGAAGCAACTGCCCGCCTCGAGCCGGGCAATCACCCGGTGCGCACGCTGCAGATCGCGCGTGTAGACGCCAGCCGACAGACCGTAGTCGGTGGCATTGGCGCGGGCGATCACCTCATCCTCATCGTCGAAATCCAGCACGCTGAGCACGGGGCCGAAAATCTCTTCGCGGGCGATGGTCATGTCGTCCGTGACATCGGCGAACACCGTGGGTTCGATCCACGATCCCGGCTTGTCGATGCGGTTGCCGCCGCAAATCAACCGCGCGCCTTCAGCGCGGCCCTTGGCAATATATCCCAGAACGATCTGCAATTGCGCCTCGCTGACCATCGGGCCAAAGCTGGTCGCCTCGTCCAGCGGATCGCCGATGACGGCCTGCGCCGTGCGCGCTGCCAGACGGGTCAGAAACGCCTCCTTGATGGCGCTGTGCACGAAGACCCGCGTCCCGTTGGAGCAGACCTGACCCGAGGAATAGAAATTGCCAAGGATGGCCCCGCTGACCGCGTCTTCGATCGAGGCATCGTCGAACACGATCAGGGGCGATTTGCCACCCAGTTCCATGGTGACATGCTTCATGCCCTCCGCCGCGGAGGCATAGACCTTGCGCCCCGTCGGCACCGATCCGGTCAGCGACACCTTGGCGATGCGCGGGTCGGCCACCAATGGCCCGCCGACGCCACCTGCCCCCTGAACCACGTTGAACAGCCCCGCGGGGGCCCCGGCCTCGATCAGGATTTCGGCCACTTTCAGGGCCGAAAGCGGGGTTGTTTCGGACGGTTTGAACACCATCGCGTTGCCGCAGGCCAAGGCCGGCGCGGCCTTCCAGCAGGCGATCTGCGTGGGGTAGTTCCACGCACCAAGCCCCACGCAGACACCCAGAGGTTCGCGGATCGTATAGGCCCAGTCACCGCCCGACAGAGGAATATGCTCGCCGGTCAGACCCGCCGCGATACTGCCGAAATACTCCAGCGCGTCGGCCCCGCTGGTGGCATCGGCCACAAGCGTCTCCTGTAGCGGTTTGCCTGTGTCGCAGGTCTCGAGGATCGACAGATCGCGGTTGCGCGCGCGCATGATGTCCGCGGCACGGCGCAGCACGCGGCCACGCTCCATGCCCGACAGGCGCGCCCAGTGTTTCTGAGCCGCCTGCGCACCGGTGATTGCCTGATCCAGAACATCCGGCGTTGCCTCATGCAGGGTCGCGATGACAGCGCCGGTGGCGGGGTAGATCACCTTGATCGGCGCACCGGCCGTGTCTTCGAGATAGGCGCCATTCACGAAATGGCTGGCCTCAGGTTGGGTTGCAAATGTCATGTCGCCTCCGGCGGGAGTATTTGGGGAACAGTGAAACGGTCAGTCTCCGCGGGGAAACCGCTGATTTTCCTCGACCACGTTGAGGTCCATGTGGTTGCGCATGTACCGCTCGCTGGCTTTCTGGAGCGGCTGATAATCCCAAGGGTAGTAGCCGCCCTTGCGCAGCGCCTCGTAGACGATCCAGCGGCGCGCCTGGCTTTCGCGGACCTGCGCATCGAAGGCGGCAAGATCCCAGCGGGCATCGGCCATGTCGCCGAACTGCTGCAGCGTCTGCGCATGGGCGGGATCGTCGGCAAGGTCTGTGAGTTCGTGCGGGTCCGCGTCGAGATCGAACAATTGGTCGGGATCAAGCGCGCAGCGGGTGAATTTCCACCGGCCCTCGCGCAGGCAGACAAGCGGTGCATAGGACGCCTCGGCGGCGTATTCCATCGCCACGGGGGCGCTGCGCGCACCACCCTGCCCCAGGGGGACGAGAGACTGTCCTTCGGTCCATGGCGCGATATCGTCCATCGACACACCCGCCAGATCGCACAGGGTGGGACAGACATCCAGCGTGCTGACCGGATCGCGCACCAGCCCGGGCGCCATCCCGGGCGCCGCAATCATCAGCGGCACACGGGCCGAGCCTTCGTAGAAGGACATCTTGAACCACAGCCCACGCTCGCCCAGCATGTCGCCGTGATCCGACACAAAAAGAATGATCGTGTTGTTGGTCTGGCATGTGCAATCCAGGGCCGCGAGCACCTCGCCGATCTTGTCGTCGAGATACGAGATATTGGCCATGTAGGCCCGCCGCGAGCGGCGGATATCCGCATCGGTGATGTCGAAAGAGCGCCAGTCGTTGGCATCGAAAATGCGTTTGGAATGCGGGTCGTGATCGGCGTAGGCCATGGCCGGGACACTGGGCAGAAGATGCGCGCAGTCGTCGTAGAGATCCCAGTATTTGCGCCGCGCCACATAAGGGTCATGCGGGTGGGTGAAGCTGACCGTCAGGCACCAGGGCCGCGCATCATGGCGACGGCCCAGATCATAGACCTTGCGGGTGGCGTTGTAGGCGACCTCGTCGTCATATTCCATCTGGTTGGAAATCTCGGCCACGCCGCTGCCGGTGACCGAGCCGAGGTTGTGATACCACCAGTCGATCCGTTCGCCCGGCTTGCGGTAATCCGGCGTCCAGCCGAAATCGGCGGGGTAGATATCGGTGGTCAGGCGCTCTTCGAACCCATGCAGCTGATCGGGGCCGACGAAATGCATCTTGCCTGACAGGCAGGTCTGATAGCCTACGCGCCGCAGGTGATGCGCATAGGTCGGGATATCGGCCGCGAATTCGGCGGCATTGTCATAGACCCGGCTGCGCGAGGGCAGCAGCCCGGACATGAAGCTGGCGCGGCCCGGCGCACAGAGCGGCGAGGCGGTATATGTATTGGCGAACCGGGTGGACCGGGCCGCAAGCCGGCGCAGGTTCGGGACATGCAGCCACTCGGCCGGGCCGTCGGGAAACAGCGTTCCGGTCAGTTGATCGACCATGAAGATCAGGATATTGGGGCGCGTGCTCATGTGTGTTCAACCTTGAGAGTGGTGTCGAGGTAATGCAGCAGCACATCGATCGCGCGCTCGGGCTCGAGCGGTTCGGCGCGCAGGGCCTGCCGGATGTAGAGCCCGTCGATCATCGCCGCCAATCCCCGGGTCAGCCGCCCGGCATTATCCGGCGCGATCTGGCGAATCGCGTGATGCAGATTCGACCGCAGGCGGCGCTGATAGATATGCAGCAGGCGGCGGGCATTTTCGGATTTCTGGGCCTGCACATAGAAATTGAGCCAGGCCGAGACCATTTCGGAGCGGAACTGGGCCGGGCCAAAGCTGGCGCGTATGATCGCCTCGACCCGGTCGCGCGGGGTTTTCGCCATCACCAGAGCGCCACGCACCTCAGCCCCATAGAGCGCCAGGATATGGCGCATCGCCGCCACGAACATCTGCTCCTTGGAGCCGAAATAGTGGTGCGCCAATGCACTGGACATGCCGGCGCGACGGGCGATCTGACTCACCGTCACATCCAGCGTCCCCTGCAAGCCGATTTCATGGATCGTCGCCTCGACAAGGGCCGATCGGCGAATTGGCTCCATTCCGATCTTGGGCATAATGCGCCCCCATTACCTGTGAATTTCTGTTGCTACACTGGCCTATTCATGTTTAATTGACTCGTCAATCAAGAAAAAATAAAAGGTGACACGACGAACCATCAAAACCGGAACAATCACGTTGCGCTCCATGACACCGTCATACTAACGTCGAAAACGTATGTAGAATGTCGCTTTGGGACTTGGGAAAAGTCTGTTCAAATGCGGCGGACCGCAAAGGGACCGGGGCCGAATGCACCCATGTCCTGCATTTACGACGCAACAACACAGGGAGAACCAACAATGGCACTTATCAAAGGCGGCATGCTAGACCGCCGCGGATTTCTGAAAACCACCGCTGCCGGCGCGCTTCTGGCGACCTTGCCCATGGGCGGCGCAATGGCCGCCCCCAAGCGCGGCGGACACCTGCGCGTGGCCAAGGGCCACGGCCAGACAACCGACACGCTGAACCCCGGCCAGTGGTCAAACGGCTATATGCTGGCGCTTGGCTTTGCGATTCACGGCCGCCTGACCGAAGTGGCTGTCGATGGCAGTCTGGTGCCCGAACTCGCCGAAAGCTGGGAGGCCTCGGCCGATGCCGCGCAATGGCGCTTCAAGATCCGTCAGGGCGTCACCTTCCACGATGGCAAACCGATGACCGTCGAGGATGTGATCGCCTCCATCAATCATCACCGCGGCGAGGGATCCACGTCGGCCGCAGGTCCGCTTGTCGAGCCGATCACCGAACTTGTGGCAGACGGAAATGATACGGTGGTCTTCACCCTGTCCAGCGGCAACGCTGACTTCCCGTACATCCTGTCCGATTATCACCTTACGATTCACCCCGCCACGGCCGACGGCATGGACTGGCAGTCCGGCAATGGCTGCGGCAGCTATGTGCTGAAGAATTTCCAGCCGGGCGTGATCTCGAGTTTCGAGCGCAACCCGAACCATTGGCGCGACGACGTGGCGTGGATCGACAGCTGCGAGATGCTGTCCATCGTCGATCAGAACGCACGGACCACGGCACTTGTGTCGGGCGATGTGCATGCGATCGACCGGGTCGACCTCAAGGCCGCCGATCTGCTGGGCCGCCGGCCCGGCATCACGGTCGAAACGCTTGCGGGCACGCAGCATTACACCTTCGCGATGTCCACCAACAAGGATCCCTATACGGACAACAACATCCGTCAGGCCCTGAAATACGCCATCAATCGCGAAGAACTGGTGGAAAAGATCCTGTTCGGCTACGGCTCGGTCGGCAACGACCATCCGATCGGTCAGGGTCAGCGCTATTTCAACACCGAGTTGGAGCAGAAGACCTACGATCCGGACAAGGCCAAGTTCTACCTCAAGGAGGCCGGTGTCGACAGTCTGGACGTGACCCTGCACACCTCTGAGGCAGCCTTCTCGGGGGCCGTGGATGCGGGCGTTCTGTTCCAGAACTCGGCCAAGGCCGCCGGGATCAACGTCAACGTCGTGCGCGAGCCGAAGGATGGCTACTGGTCCGACGTCTGGATGAAAGAACCGTTCACCGCCGTCTACTGGGGCGGGCGTCCGGTGGAAGACCAGATGTTCTCGACCGCCTATCAGTGTGGCGCGTCGTGGAACGACAGCTTCTGGTGCAACGACCGCTTCGATGAACTTCTGGTCAAGGCCCGTGCCGAACTGGACGACGACAAGCGCCGCCAGATGTACTGGGAGATGCAGGACCTTACCGCCAATCAGGGCGGGGTCATCATCCCTATGTTCGCCAACTACGTCTCGGCCAAGTCCGACGATGTGGCCCATGGCGAGATGGCATCGAACTGGGAGATGGACGGCGAACGCTGGATGGAACGCTGGTGGATGGCCTGACGGCTGACCGGGCCTTTTCACCAAGGCCCGCCTGATCCGAAAATGCGCCGGCGCGACGACACGCGCCGGCGCTGACTTTAGAACGGTTTACGAAAACCGAAACGAAGGGGAAAACGACATGATGACATTCAAGACCACGCTGGCAGCTACAGCCCTGGCCGTTGCAGCCGGACCCGCCCTTGCCAATTGCGAGACGGTCACATTCTCGGATGTCGGCTGGACCGACATCACGGCAACGACCGCCGCGGCAACCACCGTCCTGGAGGCTTTGGGCTATGAGACCGACATCAAGGTATTGTCCGTCCCCGTGACCTATACCTCGATGGCGCAGGGCGATATCGACGTGTTCCTTGGCAACTGGATGCCCACGATGGAAGGCGACATCGCCCCCTATCGCGAGGCCGGCACCGTGGACACCGTGCGCGCCAATCTGGAAGGTGCGAAATACACGCTGGCCACCAATGCCGCGGGCGCAGCGCTTGGGATCACGGATTTTGCGAAGATCGCGGACCATGCCGAGGCACTGGACACGACGATCTACGGCATCGAGCCGGGCAATGACGGCAACCGCCTGATCATGGACATGATCGCCGATGGCGCCTTTGGCCTCAACGAGTTCGAGGTCAAGGAAAGCTCGGAACAGGGGATGCTGGCACAGGTCGCCCGCGCCACGCGCCGTGACGAGCCGATCATC
>JALQUE010000244.1 GCA_023260815.1 Roseovarius sp. | reverse complement strand
CGTCCGTCTCGTATTCCACATGCGCCGTCGAGATCGTGATCCCGCGCGCCTTCTCTTCCGGCGCACCGTCGATCTGGTCATATGCCCGGAAATCACCGAAATACTTCGTGATCGCCGCCGTCAGTGTCGTCTTGCCGTGGTCAACGTGACCAATCGTGCCGATGTTCACATGCGGTTTCGTGCGGTCAAACTTTTCCTTTGCCATGTCGCGGGGCGCCTTGTTCAGTTGGGGGGCCGATAGGCCCGATTGATGCTCCGCGGGCCATTTATTGGCTTGCGGGGCGAAAATCAAGCGGTTCGTGCGGGTGCGGGCCTCACTCGGTCAGAGCAGTTTCGCCGATATCCATCTCGGCGGGCGGGTCGCTCTGGTCGGCGGCCTCTCCGGGCGCCACGGCAGACCCGGCACCCTCGGCCTGCGCCGCCTCCGCGGCCTCGATCGCCTGCAGCGCGGCCAAGGCCTCGGCGCGGCCCTTTTCGCCGCCTTCGAACCAGCCCTTGTCGACATTCTCGCGCACCAGCCAGTTCTGAATCAGCTTGGCGGCGTTGCGGCTCAGGTTGCGCATCTGCTGCGCCTTGGTCTGCGTCAGCCCCGATCCCAGAAACGTACTGGCCGACATGCTTTCGACCACCGTCACCTGATGCGGCTCCGCGTTCAGCTTTTCCTGCTTGGCATCGTCCCACACGGTCACCCGCAAGATCAACGCCGAGCGCGGCGACGCCACCAGCGGCACCCCCGGTATCGCCAGAACATAGCCTTCGACGCTGATGCCCAGATGATACAGCCTGTTGCCCTCGTAGCGCTCGAACCGTTCGTCAATGGCGCTGGTCATCGCCTCGACCCATTCCTCCTCGGTGGCCTCGCGCGACACCGGCCCGCGCGTCAGATTCGGCGCCACCACGATGTTATGCGCCAGATTGAAATCCCCAAGATAAACCGGCGCTTCGTCCAGATCATCGGGATTGGTGCAGGCCGTGACGATGGTCATCATGGCCAGCATGGCGAAAAGGCGCAGCATCTTGGGTCCCCTCAAGTCATCCGTTGCGCCCCATACCGCAGCCGCCCCCCTTGCGCAACGATTTGGGCCGCGCGTTGCCCTGCCCCCGCCCCCGCCTATATCCCAAGGGACACCGTATGAGGGCGCCATGACCCCGACCGAAACTTCCCTGCCCGTCCATGTCCCGCTGGTGGATCAGCCTATGGGCATCCTCGCCAGCCTTCAGGCCTCGCGCCGCAACGTGCTGGGCATCATTCCACGCCTTGCCACCACCCAGCCCATCGTCTCGGGGCAAACCGGCAAGCGCTGGCACATGGTGATGGACCCGACCGCAATCCGCCGGATGCTTTTGGAAGAGGTCGACACCTACCCCAAATCGGTCATTACAAAGGCGCTTCTGCGCCCCGCCATCGGAGAGTCGCTCTTTATCGCAGAGGGCGCGCATTGGCGCTGGCAGCGGCGTACGGCAGCGCCCGTGTTTTCGCATCGCAATGTGATGAACCTCGCCCCGATCATGACCGCCGCCGCCGAACGCAGCTGCGACAGGATCGTGGCCGCGGGTCCGCGCGCCGTCGACATGGCCGCCGACATGGTCCGCACCACCTTCGATGTGATTGCGGACGTGACATTTTCGGGCGACGGCGCCTTTGCGGCGGATGCCGTTCACAAAGGCATCGACGCCTATATCGCGCAGGCCGGCAAGATCTCGTTGTTCGACATCCTGGGGTTTCCCGACTGGGTGCCGCGCCCGGGGCGGGTGATGTCGGGCGATGCGGTCAATCAGATGAAGCGCGTCGCCGACGAGGCGATCGACGCCCGCCGCGCGCGCAGCGACGCCGAAGCAGACAGCGTGCCCGACCTGCTCGATCTGTTGATGGAGGGCGCAGACCCCGAAACCGGGCGCCGCATGACCACCGCCGAGTTGCGCGACAACCTGCTGACCTTCATCGTCGCCGGCCACGAGACGACGGCCCTGACCCTTGGCTGGTCGCTCTATCTGTGCGCCTTCGATCAATCTGTTCAGGACCGCGCCCGCGCCGAGGCGCAATCGGTGCTGCAGGGCCGCGCCGCCACCGGCGCAGACGTGGCCCGCCTGCCCTTCATCCGCCAGATCATCGACGAAGCACTCCGCCTGTATCCGCCTGCGGGCGTCGTGTCGCGCACCGCGATGCGGCACGACACGCTGTGCGGCACCGAGGTGCGCCCCGGCGACACCGTGATGATCCCGATCTATGCCCTGCACCGCAACAGCCGTCTTTGGGACACCCCGGATGCATTCCGCCCCGACCGCTTTGCCGACCGCAAGGCGATCGACCGCTATACCTACCTGCCCTTCGGCGACGGCCCGCGCATCTGCATCGGCGCCAGCTTCGCCCTGCAAGAGGCGGTCATCATCCTCGCGACGCTGCTGTCGCGCTTTCGCTTCACGCGCGTGCCGGGCCGCGATCCCGATCCGGTGATGATCCTGACCCTGCGTCCCGAAGGCGGCGTCTGGCTCGAAGCTGAACCGATGCCGCAGACCTGACGCAGACCTAACGCAGACCTGACGCAGACCTGACCCGCCGTCAGTCGCAGATCGCCTTCAGCGCCAGCCAATCCGCCGCGCTCAGCACAGGCGCGGTCCGTTCCTGAGCATCGGCGTTGCGGCGCGCGGCCTCGGCGCGATCAGCACTTGGGGGATGGCTCGCCAGATACTCCGGCAGGCTCAGGCCCGTCCCCTCCATCTCGCCGATATGATCAAAGAACTCGGCCATCCCGCTGCTGTCCACGCGGGCCGCGTTCAGCATCTCCAGCGCGAACCGATCCGCTCCGGCCTCGGCCTCTCGGCTGTAACTCGACTGGATCAGCCGCTCACCAAGGAACACCGCAAAGGCGCCCCCCGTCACATCGCCCAGCACCATCGACAGAACCCCCGCCGATCCCGCCGCGCGCAGCGCGTGACGCGTCGCATCGCGGCGCTCCACATGGCCGATCTCATGGGCCAGAACGGCGGCCACGGCATCCGCCCCACTTGCCTCGTCCAGCAAACCGCGCAGGATCACCACCTGACCTCCGGGGGCGGCAAAGGCATTGACCATCTCGTGATCGAACACAACGACCTGCAGATCATACTGCAACTCCCGCCCCGCGGTCAGCCGGTCCAGCATCCGCGCAAGCGCCGCCTGCCCATCGGGATCATCGCACGTCAGCCCACCTGCGCGCCCCGCCCCAAGCGCCTGTTCCATCTGCGCGGTGACCGCTTTCCCAAAGGCGATCTCGCGCTCGATGGGGATGAGATCGGACAGCGTGTCGGCCATGCGCGGCAGGATCACGAACAGGATAAGGCCCACGGCCGCCACCGCCAAAGCGCCGCGCTTGGCGATCCGCCCCCATGTGCCGGGATGCAGGTCGCGCTTGTCCAGATCGGGGCACAGACGGCGCAACCGCGCAATGGTGCCTGTATCGGTCAACGTCAGCCGCGCGGGATCGCGCGGCGCCTCGTCTCCGGTCGGGGCGTGCAGCATCAGGGTCAGCCCGCCCTTGCGCGCGTGGTCCCGTTGCGCGCGCAGCCGCGCAAACGGCCAGTGCTGCGGGCCGTCCGCCAATGTCGGGCCATCGAACACCAGCTGTCCACCCACCTCGTCCAGCACCAGATCGACATCATGCCGTCCGGCGCTGCGCCCGTCGAAATAGCGTGCCGCCACGCCCGGCATCAGATCGCGCCGCCCACATCCAGCGCATCGGCAAAGCCTTCGGCATCCGCGCCGGTGTCATGGCCGCGCTGCTCGATGTAGTCCAACTCGTCTGCATTGCGGATCGTGACCGCCTCGACCACCTGATGAATGATCGGCTGCAGGATCCAGACCAGAACCAGCGACCCCGAAACCGCCAGCGCCAGAAGATACAACCCCGCGACCGCCACCACGGCGATGAACACCGCACCTTCGCCCAGCATCACCGCAGGCAGCAGCAGAAACATGACCACCGCGCCAAGCCCGCCAAAGATCAGCACCGTGATTAATCCAACCATCAGACCGCCCAGAAACACCGTCGAGACGATGGGCGTCGCACGGATGCGCAGCTCAAACCAGATATTGCCGTCCAGTACCTTGTTCTCGGTCAGGTAGATGAACGCTCGCACCCGGTAGACGACAACGCCCACAAGCAGCCACACAAAGCCCAGCACCGCCACCACGCCGCCGCTTTCCGCCTGCCCCAGCAGTCCCGCCACCATGCCGCCCCCGATCATGATGCACAGACCGGCATAGATATGGCTCATCGCCGGCAGCAGCGCAGTCCATCTGCCCCCCTGTTGAAACGGCGCGTCGCCATACCAGCTTCGGTCGGTCATGTAGCGTTCCAGCCGCCATGTCTGCCACGGCAGCAACAACCCCAGCGACAGGATCGTCAGCAGCCAATGCCCGATGGCCCGAAACGCATAACCCCAAGCGCCCTTCTCAGCCCCGAACCGGATGCCGCGCCAGCGGGTGCGCGCCAGCTTGTAGCGCCGCACCCGGTATTGCGCGAAAAAGATCAGCGGCAGGACCGCGACAAAGGTGATGGAAAAGGCCAGCGATTGCAGCATCGCCTGTTCAGGCGTCTGCGGCTCGCCCAGCAGGGTCAGGCCGAAATAGAACAAGATCATCTGAACGACGCCCAGATACACAGCCAGAATGACCACCGCCATCAGGAAACCAAGGAATTTCTCCAGCCCCGTGCCGGTATATTCGAAACTGTCACGCCCGTCGCTGATCGACGACCAGATATAGCGCCGGATACGCGTTCTGGCCCAGAACCGGTAAATCCCCAGCGTCACCGTGGTCAGCAGCGCCGTCACCACCGCCAGCCTCAGAAGCGCGCCGCGTTCCCCGTCATACTGACCATCAAGGGTCGTCTCGGGCTCTGCCACCGTCTGCGTCGCCATGTCCTTACCTCTCGCGTTTCACTCGCACCCGGCGCAGCTTACGCAGACCGGCCCGGTCAGGATGTCCCGGATTTTGGCACAGTTTATGGCAACAGAGCGGCGATTCGCGGGAAAATCAGGTAAAGCGATTGTCCCTCGGGAAGCCCCTCGGCGCCATGCGCCCTGCGCTGGCGCGCTTGCCTGTCCACTCGGCCAGATCGGTCTCGCTGCGGGTGCGGCCCGCCGGATCATGCCAGCTCAACCCGTCTGCCAGCGCAAAGGTGGTGGCATCGCTCAGCCCGCCATCCTTGTATTTCTGCAACCTGACGCCCTTGCCACGCCCCATCTCGGGCAGTTCGTCCAGCGCAAAGATCAGCACCTTGCGATTCTCGCCCACACAGGCCACGTGATCCCCCGCGACCTTGGTGCAGACCTTCGCGCGCACATCGCCGCGCACGTTCAAAACCTGTTTGCCGCTGCGGGTCTGGGCCACCACCTCGTCCTCGGGCACCACAAAACCATCGCCAGCGCTGGACGCCACCAACAGCTTGGCGCCGGGACGATGAATGAACAGATCGACAATCTCGGCCTCGTTCGGCAAATCGACCATCAGGCGCAACGGCTCGCCCATGCCGCGCCCGCCGGGCAAGTTGGCGGCACTCAGCGTATAGAACCGCCCGTTGGTGCCGAAAACCAACAGCCGGTCGGTGGTTTCGGCGTGGAACACAAAGCGCCCCTCGTCACCATCCTTGAACTTCAACTCGCGGCTCAGGTCGATATGGCCCGACATCGCCCGGATCCAGCCCATCTTCGAGCAGACAACCGTGATCGGCTCGCGGTCGATCATCGCCTCCAACGGCACCTCTTCGACGTCTCCGGCCTCGGCAAACTGGGTGCGGCGCACGCCCACATTCTTGCCATCCAACACGTAATCTCGCCCGAATGTCTTCTTGACCTGCCTCAACTGCTCCGAGATCGCGTCCCATTGCAGCACCTCATCCTCCAGCAGATCCTCGAGCCCCGCGCGCTCTTCCATCAGGGTGTCGCGCTCGCGCACCAGCGCGTCCTCCTCCAGCCGCCGCAAGCTGCGCAGACGCATGTTCAGGATCGCTTCGGCCTGCACATCCGACAGCCCGTTCTCGCGGCCTGCATAGCTGTGCGGCAGCTCGCGCGGCGTGGCGGCGGTGCTTTC
>JALQUE010000236.1 GCA_023260815.1 Roseovarius sp. | reverse complement strand
GCAAGGGCCGCAAAGCCGCGCGGTGCTGGCGCATGTGGAAAGCCATGTGCGCCCGGCCCTGCGCGCCTGTGGGCCGGAGGAAGGGCGCGGCCTGCTGACTGCGCTGGCGGGGCGCTTCGTGGCGCCCGGCCCCTCTGGCGCACCGACGCGCGGGCGGCTGGACACCCTGCCGACGGGGCGAAATTTCTACAGCGTGGACAGCCGCGCGGTGCCGACACCCACGGCTTGGGCCTTGGGGTGGAAATCGGCCAACCTGCTGATTGAAAAGCACCTTCAGACCCATGGCGACTGGCCGCGCACGATGCTGCTGACAGCTTGGGGCACGGCGAATATGCGCACCGGCGGCGACGACATCGCGCAGGCCATGGCGCTGATGGGCGTGAAACCCCGATGGGACAGCGCCAATCGCCGCGTGACCGGATTCGAGGTGTTGCCGCAAGGCGTGCTGGGACGGCCAAGGGTGGATGTGACGCTGCGCATCTCGGGGTTTTTCCGGGACGCCTTTCCGCAGCTGATCGCGCTATTCGACAGCGCGGCGCGCGCCGTCATGGAGATGGACGAACCCGACGATCTGAACCCCGCCGCCGCCCGCGCGCGCAGCGAGGGCATGACCGCGCGGGTCTATGGCGCCAAGCCCGGCGCTTATGGCGCGGGCCTGCAGGCGCTGATCGACGAACGGCTTTGGGCCGACAAGGCCGATCTGGCGGAGGCCTATCTGACCTGGGGCAGCTATGCGTATGGCGCCGCCGAAGAAGGCCGGCCCGATCGCGAGGGGTTCGAGGCACGGCTGCGCCAGACCGAGGCGATCGTGCAGAACCAGGACAACCGCGAGCATGACCTGCTGGACAGCGACGATTACTACCAGTTCGAAGGCGGGGCGGCGGCAGCCGTCAGCACGCTGCAGGGGCAGGACAGGCCGATCTATCACAACGATCATTCCCGGCCCGAACGGCCGGTGATCCGAACGCTGGAGGACGAGATCGGGCGCGTGGTGCGATCGCGCGTGGTCAACCCGAAATGGATCGAGGGGGTCAAGCGGCACGGCTACAAGGGGGCGTTCGAGATCGCAGCGACGGTGGATTACCTTTTTGCCTTCGCGGCCACGACGGGGGCGGTGCGCAGCCATCATTTCGATCTGGTCGAGGCGGCCTTTGTCGAGGATGAGGACACGCGCGATTTCATCGCCGAGCACAATGCGCCCGCCTTGCGGGAGATCGCGGAACGGCTGGCCGAGGCGATCGAGCGGGGGCTTTGGATGCCGCGCTCGAACTCGGCGCGGGCGCGGATCGAGGCGGTGCGGGGCGGCGTTGCTCCTCCGTCCTGACGGACGGTGTCGCGGGGCCCGCAGGCGATCAGCGGATCGGGTCGCAGATCAGGTCTGCCTCGGAGCCGCCGACGAAGACGACATCGCAATCAAGGCTGGCCGGGTCCGGCACGGCAGGAGGGGCGCCGCCGCCACAATCGAGCCGCGCGACGATCACCACCTGATCGCCGTCAAGCCGGCTGACGGGGCAGCCGCTGACCTGTTCTATGGCCGCCACGGCGCGGGGCGCCACCGCATCGCGGCGCGGCGCCCATTCCATGTTGACGCGGATCGCCTGAGCGCGCGCGCCATCGACACGCACATCGAAGGTGCTTTGCCCCACGGTGACACGCACCGGATCGATCCCGCGAAAGGCGGGACCGGGCGTATTGCACGCGGCAAGGGCCAACAGGCCCGGGACGGCGATGACGCGGATCAGATACATGGCCGCAGCTTGATGCAAATCGGGTTAAGGAAGGGTTAAGTGCTTGACGAAGGGCCGATTGACAAGCGGCACTGCAAGGGAGGCGGTTCAGGCTATGCTGGCTGCAGCCAAGACAAGGAAGAGGCGCGCATGATCCTGAATATCGCACTCATACTGGGGTTTCAGCTGGCCGGTGAGGTGCTGGCCCGCGCGCTTGCCCTGCCGGTGCCGGGGCCGGTGATCGGCATGGCGCTGCTGTTGGCGGGGTTCCTGATCCGGCCCAAGCTGGCCGAGCGCGTCCTGCCCACATCGCAGGGCCTCCTGAAACATCTGTCCCTGCTGTTCGTGCCGGCGGGTGTGGGCGTCATCAGCCATGCCGAGGCGCTTGGGCAGTCCGGCCCTGCCCTGTTGGCGGCGCTGGTGGGCAGCACTGTGCTGGCGCTGGCCGCCGGTGCGCTGACCTTCGTGGGGCTGGCGCGTCTGACCGGCAATGGCGGAAAGGACAGCGCATGACCGAGTTCCCCGAGATCTGGTCCTATCTGCGAGAAGGACCGCTTTTGTGGCTGACCGCGACGCTGGTGGCCTATCTGCTGGGCGATGCCGCCTATCGGGCCAGCGGGCAAAACCCGGTGGTCAATCCGGTGCTGGTGGCGATGCTGGTGCTGGCGGGGGTGCTGTGGGCCACGGCGACGCCTTACGCCACCTATTTCGAGGGCGCGCAATTCGTGCATTTCATGCTGGGACCGGCGACCGTGGCGCTGGCGGGGCCGCTCTATGCGAACCTGCATCATATGCGCCGGGCGCTGCTGCCGATGGCGGGCGCGCTGATCGTGGGATCGGTGACAGCGGTGGCCTCGGCGTTGTGGATCGCCTCGGCGCTTGGGGTCGAGGGGGCGACGCTGGCCTCACTTGCGCCGAAATCGACGACGGCGCCGGTGGCCATCGGCATTGCCGAACAGCTGGGCGGATTGCCGACGCTGACCGCCGCACTGGTGATCCTGACCGGCATCATCGGGGCGGTGGTGGTCACGCCGCTGATGAACGCGCTGCGCATCACCGACTGGCGCGCACGCGGCTTTGCGGTGGGCACGGCGGCGCATGGCATCGGGACGGCGCGCGCGTTTCAGGTGAATGAGACGGCGGGTGCCTTTGCAGGGATCGGCATGGGGCTGAATGCCTTGCTAACCGCCCTGATTGCACCGTATGTCTTGGGCCTGTTCCAATAGGGAGACGCGCGCCAGATGACCGATGACAGCGACCGCCACGCCGCCAAGATGGCCAAGAAGAAAGCCGCCCGCGACAAGATCATGGCCACCAAGACCGACGAAAAGGGCCTGATCATCGTCCATACCGGCAAGGGAAAGGGCAAATCCTCGGCTGCGTTCGGGATGATCTTCCGCTGCATCGCGCATGACATGAAATGTGCGGTCGTGCAGTTCATCAAGGGCGGCATGAGCACCGGAGAGCGCGATCTGATCCTGTCGAAATTCGGCGATATCTGCGCGTTTCACACCATGGGCGAGGGTTTCACCTGGGAAACGCAGGACCGCGACCGCGACATCGAAATGGCGCAAGCGGCATGGGAAAAGGCCAAGGAGCTGATCCGCGACGAGAGCCACAAGATGGTGCTGCTGGACGAGATCAACATCGCGATGCGCTATGATTATCTGGATATCAACGAAGTGGTGCAGTTCCTGGCCGAGGAAAAGCCGCATATGACCCATGTCGTCCTGACCGGGCGCAACGCCAAGGACGAGCTGATCGAGATCGCCGATCTCGTGACCGAGGTGGAGCTGATCAAGCATCCGTTCCGATCGGGGATCAAGGGACAGAAGGGCGTCGAATATTGAGCGTTAGCCACGGCGATTGAAATTGCACCCCCGCATCGCCATCATATCTCCAGACACTGGAGGTTTCGATGCAGGAATATTCGATCGGGGAACTCTCG
>JALQUE010000231.1 GCA_023260815.1 Roseovarius sp. | reverse complement strand
CGCGGTGACGAAATCCGTTCAGAAGTGTCCGTTGAAGACGCAGGGGTTGTAGTTGTTCAAACCTCTGACAACCCCGAAGTCGTCGCAGCCCTGCAGGTCCATGCCGCAGAAGTCACGGCAATGGCAGACCGCGGCATGGCGGCGGTCCACGAAATGATGATGCAACAGGGGCGCAATCACTGATCGCCAAAGGGTCGCAAATATCCTGCACCCCGATGCCTATTCGGACCAGGATGCGATCTTGCGGTCAATCGTCTTGCGCGAAACACCCAGACGGCGGGCCGCCTCTGCACGGTTGCCGTCGCATAGATCAAGGATATGCAGAATATGGCGTTGCGCCACCAGATCAAGGTTCTCGACGGCCTGCGCACCGCTCAACCCGCCTTTGCCTGCGAACTCGTCCGGCAAGGCCCCCAGAATGACCGACCGTTCGATCAGGTTGCGCAGCTCGCGCACATTGCCGGGCCAGTCGTAACGGCTGAGCTTGAGCAAGACCTCTTCGTTCATCTCCAGCGCGGGCAGGCTCAGAGAGCGGGAAAACTCGCTCATGAAATAGGCCGCCAGTTCGACGATATCCTCGGTGCGTTCGCGCAGGGGCGGCATCTCGATGCGGAAGACGTTGATCCGGTGATAGAGGTCGGCGCGGAACCGGCCCTCGGCCACGGCGGCATCAAGATCGGCATTTGTCGCAAACAGAAACCGCAGGTTCAGGGGGATCTCGCGTTCGGCGCCGGCGGGGCGGATGCGCTGATCTTCCAGCACGCGCAGCAAGGTGGCCTGCGCCTGTGCGGGCAGTTGCGCCACCTCGTCCAGAAACAGTGTCCCGCCATCGGCATGCAGGAACAACCCTTCCTTGAGAGGCTGATGATCCTGAATGACGCCGAACAGTTCCTCGGAGATCTTGTCGGACGAGATCGCCGCGCAATTGACCGCGACAAACGGTGCCTCGGCCCGGTCCGACAGGCCGTGCAGGGTGCGGGCCGCAACCTCCTTGCCGGTGCCGCTGGCGCCGGTGAACAGAACCGTGGTGCGCTGTGGCGCCACCTTGGCCAGCATGTCGCGCACATCCTGCACCGCGCGCGAGTGACCCAGAAGACGCCCCCGCGCACTGCGTCCGCCTTCGGACAGTTCGTGTTTCAGAAGGTAATTCTCGCGCCGCAGATACTTGCGATCAAGAGCGCGCGCCACTGCATTGAGGATCTGATTGGCACGGAACGGCTTGAGCACGAAATCCGCCACCCCGGCGCGCAGCGCGCGAATGGCGGTGTCCAGATCGGCATAGGCCGTGATCAGGATCGCATCGGCGAACAGCCCCACGCGGCGCTGTTCATCCAGCCAGTCCAGACCCGCCGTTTCCGGCATGATGTTGTCCAGGATGATGAGGTCGAAATGCGCCTGATCCAGCAGGTCCGACGCCTCGCGCGCAGAGCGCGCCTGTTCCACGCGCTTGCAGCGCGGGGTCAGAACCTTGGTCAGGAAATTGCGCATCCCCGGCTCGTCGTCGATCACGAGGATCGACGCCACCTCGAGGTTTTCGCCGTAATCGTCATCGGGCCGGGTCGCGCCGCTTGTCTGCACGCCGGTGGCTGTCATTCCGACGCGTCATCGAGCCGGACAGAGTCGCTGGCGAAGGTCTGCCCGCTGGAGAACCCCATCTCGCCCAGAATGTAAAAGCCGCCGATCGAGATCACCACGGTTGCCGCAAAGGCCGCATACATCGCTTTCATGTCAGTTCTCCTTGTCTGGGGCCGTCGCCTTTCGCAGGAAAGCGATCAGGTCCTGGCGGTCGGTCTCGGCCCGGATGACCTGCATCGGCATCCTGGACCCTGGTATGTAGTGATCGGGGCCCATGTCGAACAGGGCATCTATGGTGTCGTCGGACCAGATAATGTCCGATGTGGCGAGGATGTCGGAATAAGGGTATCCGGCAATCGCCCCGGCTTTGCGGCCGAAGATATCGTACAGTGTCGGACCCGCCTTGCGGGATGGCGGCGGGGTCAGCGCATGGCAGATCGAGCATTTGCGCATGAATTGCCGCTCGCCATTGGGCATGGTTTCGGGGTCGCGCAGAAAGCTTTGCCGCTGCGGACTGCCGGCGGGATCGAATTTGTCCAACAAGGCGACAGGCCTGGAATAGACCACGTCATCCAGCCCCCCCGCCAGGATCGACGCCCCGTCGGCGGAAAAATCCAACGCCCAGACCGGCCCGCGCTGCATGGCCCGGAAATCACGGGTGATGCGCCACGCATCGGTGTCGATCATCATGATGTAGCCATGCCCGTCGCCGACCGCCAGCCGGTTGGTCGCCACATGGTGCGCCATCGCCAGAACAGGCCGCCGTTCCAGCGAAAAATCGGCCAATTGCGCGCCACTGACCGGGTCGATCACCCGCGTGACGCCATCGACCGCGCCATAGGCCAGCCACGCATCCCGCGGCCCCAGCACCAGCCGGTTCACCCCAAAGCCCTGATTGGCCAGCACCCTGTCGGCCCCCGACGCCACGTCCCAGACCCGGATCGTGCCATCGGCGGAGGCCGAGAACAGCCGCGCACCATCCGAGGCGAAGGTCACGGCATTCACCCCCGAGGCATGGCCCTGCAAAAAGCGCGGCGCGCCGTCAGGCGCGACCAGCGGCCACAACCCGATGGAGCCGTCCCAACTGGCCGAGGCCAGAAGGGCGCCATCCGGTGACACCGCCAGATCGGCCACCTTGCCCTGATGCCCGCTCAGGCGGCTTGGTGTGCCGCTGTCCAGATCCCACAGGATCACGTTGAAATCATCGCCCCCCGATGCCGCCCGGTCAGGCGCGAGGAAAAGCACCGTGGTCACCGCCGCGTCATGCCCGTCAAGCCAGCGCGGATCGCGGCCCTGCCAAACGCCCACCGAATTGTCGAAACTGCCCGAGATCACCCGGCCCGTTGCGGGATCGACCTGCACGCCCATAATCGGGCCGCCGTGGCCCTTGAGCGTGGTAAAGTCCTGACTGGCGGCCGGGAGGGCCGCCAGCACAGACATGAGCAGGCCTGAGACCAGCGCGCGCATCCCTTATTCCGCGGGAGTGGGCGCCTTGCCGGGTGCGGGCGCCTGGCCTTTCTGCTGCAGCTCTTCGAGCCACAGGCCATGGTGTTCACGCGCCCATTGCTCTTCGACCTCGCCCGAGCCCATGGCATCGAACGCGCCTTCCATACCGACCGAGCCGATATAGATATGCGCCAGGATGATCGCCATCAGCACAAAGCTGACGATGGCGTGCCAGGCCTGGGCCAGCTGCATTTCCTGATGCGGCGGCAGGTCGGTGGGCAGAACGCCCAGCCCCACCATCTGCGGCAGGCCGGTATCGTTGAGGATCGCGAAGGTCTTGGCGAACATCGGCATCTCGAACGGGAAGAGCAGCGACAGGCCCGAGACCGAGATCGACGCGCCGAGGATGATGACCGACCAGAAGATCATCTTCTGGCCCGCGTTGAACTTGCGCGCGGGCGGGTGAACGCCCTTGGTGAAGATCCCGCCACCCACGGCCAGCCATTTCAGGTCTGTCTTGTTGGGGATGTTGTGCGCGACCCACAGCACGAAAGCCATCGCAAGGCCCAGCATGAAGGCCCACGAGATGTTGTTATGTACCCATTTCGACGCGATCGCCATGGTCGAGAACGCCTCGTGGCCGAAGGTGGGGATGATGAACTTGCGGCCCATCAGCGTGATCAGCCCGGTGATCCCCAGAACGATGAACGAGCCGGCCATCAGCCAATGCGCGAACCGTTCGATAAAGGCGAAGCGGGTCACGGTGCGGCCGGATTTCTTGCCGTCGATGCGGATCTTGCCGCGGATCAGGTAGAAGATCACCAGCAGGCCAAGCGTGCCCACCATCGCCAGACCGCCATAGGTGATCAGCGGACCTTCGCGGAATTGCAGCCAGGCCATGCCACTGTCCTGCACCAGAACCTTGGCGACGGGGCCGCCGGCGGACACCTTCACGTCGGCATCGTTGAAGCGCAGATCGCGCCAGACATCGGAATTGGACATGCCGCCAAGCGTGCCCAGAGGGCCAGAGCCCGGAGCGGCTTCGGCGCTGCCGTCATCGGTGCTGCGGCGCCAGCTGTTGTCCACGGCCTCGCCGCGCTGGCGGGCCAGAATATCTTCGAGCGTGGGTGCGCCGCCCGTGGCGGAGCGGTCGATCTGGGGTGTCTCGGTGGCCTGTTGCGCGGTCACGGAGGACACCGGCGCGGCCAGCAGCAAAGACAAGAGGAACGTGTACAGAAGCCGGGTCATGCGATCTGTCCTGTATCAAATGAAACCATCATGGTCAGGTCGGGCAGCCAGGATAGGCCGCCCGACCTGTGCGGTCAGGCAAAGGGATGCGCGGGATCCGCGCACCCCGGATGTCCCGAAGGGATCAGCCGCCCTTCTGCTCGTAGGCGGTGCCCCAGCCCCAGGCGCCAGAGCCGAAGCCCCGTGCAACCACGCGCTCGCGGTAGATATTGGCGACCACGTCGCCATCCCCCGCCAGCAGGGCCTTTGTCGAGCACATCTCGGCGCAGATGGGCAGTTTGCCCTCGGCGATCCGGTTGCGGCCGTATTTCTGGAACTCGGCCTGGCTGTGGTTTTCCTCGGGGCCACCGGCGCAGAAGGTACATTTGTCCATCTTGCCACGGCTTCCGAAGTTGCCTGCCTGCGGGAACTGCGGCGCACCGAACGGGCACGCGTAGAAGCAGTAACCACACCCGATGCAGAGATCCTTGGAGTGCAGAACCACCCCGTCGGACGTCTGGTAGAAGCAGTCCACAGGGCAGACCGCCATACAGGGTGCATCCGAACAATGCATACAGGCGACCGAGATCGACCGTTCACCGGGCTTGCCATCCTCGATGGTCACGACCCGGCGCCGGTTGATACCCCAAGGCACCTCGTGCTCGTTCTTGCAGGCGGTGACGCAGGCGTTGCATTCGATGCAGCGCTCGGCGTCGCAGAGAAATTTTGCTCTTGCCATTCTCTTGTCTCCTTACGCTGGCATGATCTTGCAGAGAGTCGCTTTGGTCTCCTGCATCTGGGTCACAGAGTCATAGCCATAGGTCTGGGCCGTGTTGGTCGATTCACCCAGCACATAGGGGTCTGCCCCGTCCGGATATTTCGACCGCTGGTCCTCGCCCTGGAAATGACCGCCGAAGTGGAAGGGCATGAAGGCGACGCCCTCGCCCACCCGTTCGGTGACCATGGCCATGACCTT
>JALQUE010000214.1 GCA_023260815.1 Roseovarius sp. | reverse complement strand
CACATTCTTCCACCAATTTCAATGAGTTGGCAAAAGCGGCCTCGGTCTCGGTCGGAAAGCCGGCAATGATATCCGCCCCAAATGTCATCTCAGGCCGCACCTTTCGCGCCTCTTCCACGAACCGGATCGCATCGCCCCTGAGGTGCCGCCTCTTCATTCTTTTGAGAATCAGGTCATCGCCATGCTGCAAGCTCAGATGCAGATGCGGCATGAGGCGTTTTTCGCTGGCGATCGCCATCATCAGGTTGTCATCTACCTCTATGGAATCAATAGAGGAAATCCGCAGACGCGGCAGATCCGGCACCAGTTTCAGGATGCGCATCACCAGATCCCCCAGCTTGGGTTCGGCGGGCAAATCGGCCCCCCAACTGGTCAGATCGACGCCCGTCAGCACCACTTCGTTAAAGCCCCGGTCGACCAAACGCTTGATCTGATCCACCACAACCCCGGCAGGCACCGACCGCGAATTCCCGCGCCCAAACGGAATGATGCAAAACGTGCAGCGGTGATCACACCCGTTCTGCACCTGCACATAAGCCCTACTCCGCGTCCCGAGCCCGTCGATCAGATGCCCTGCCGTTTCGGTCACGGACATGATGTCGTCTACCTGGCAAGCCTCTGTTTCTCCTATGAAATCTGCGGCCAACCCGGCCCATGTGGCGGGCTGCATCTTCTCGGTATTGCCGATGACAGCGTCCACTTCGGGCATGGCGGTGAAGGTCTCGGGCTCGGTCTGCGCCGCGCATCCGGTGACGATCAGCCGGGCCGTCGGGTTTTCCCGCCGTAACCGTCGGATTTCCTGCCGGGCCTTGCGCACAGCCTCCGCCGTGACCGCGCAAGTATTTATGATGACAGCATTTTCCAGCCCCGCCTGCTGGCTCAATTCCTTCATCGCCTCGGTTTCATAGGCATTCAGACGACAGCCAAGCGTGGTGAATTTGGGTGCGCCGGTCATCCCAGCCCCTCCAGAAACTCGGGCGTCAGAACCCCATCAAACACATGCGCTGTCGGCCCCGTCATCCAGACACCGTCCTCGCGCCAATCTATATGTAGCGTACCACCATCCAGATCGATCCGGACCTTGTGGCTGGTCAGCCCCCTTCGGGCCGCCGCGACCGCCGCCGCACAAGAGGACGACCCCGAAGCCAGGGTATGCCCAACCCCCCGCTCCCACACGCGCATCCGCAAATGATCCGGGCCGATCACACTGACCACCTGCACATTCGTGCGTTCAGGATAAAGCGGATGATGTTCATACCGCGGACCGAACTGCTCCAAGGGAATCGCGTCGGCATCCTCGACAAAGAACGTGCAATGCGGATTGCCCATCCCGGTCGCCGACGGCCCCCCTTCGATCGGCAATTCGAGCGTATCCATGGCCTCGGACAAGGGAATTTCCTGCCAGGTCAACTGCGGCTGCCCCATATTGACCGCCGTCAGGCCATCGCCCTGATCCAGCGCAAACAGATCGCCACGATCCGTTGTCAGGTGCAGGCTGCGCTTTCCTGATTCGGCCATCAAAAAGCGCGCGATACAGCGCGTTGCGTTTCCACATGCGGCCGAGGTCGATCCATCCGCGTTAAAGAAGGTCAAATGCGCGTCCTGCCTGCCTTGGGTAATGACCGCCATCTGATCAAACCCGACGCCTTTTTGCCTGTGGGCAAGGGCAATCGCGAGGGCAGGCGTGACCTCGATGGGCTGCACACGCGCATCCAGCACGACGAAATCGTTGCCGAGCCCATGCATCTTCATGAAAGGTAGGCCAGTGTCGTTCTGCGTATCCATGGGTGGCATATAAACCCCGTGCCGAAACGAATCCAGCACCAGCATCCAAATACCGCAATTTCGGGCTTGACCCCCTGCCCTGCTCTTTCTAGATAGGCCGCCTAGTGGGCCGTTAGCTCAGTTGGTAGAGCAACTGACTTTTAATCAGTGGGTCGCAGGTTCGAATCCTGCACGGCTCACCACTGATCATGAAATTTCCTTTCCCTGCTTGGGGTTGGTGTCGGATTTGACGAACCTCTTGGGAAGGTTCGCCAAATTGCGCTCGCCATTCGGGCGGGCGACCAGTTTCTCAATCGCGGAATCGGCCATGCCTTCGCGGCCTGCGGCCTCGGTGTAGCGCTGCACAAGGGCCAGCGTTTTGTGGCCTGTGACCGCGCCGATCTCGTGCGCGGTGGCTCCGACCTCGGCCAGACGTCGCGCGCAAGCCTTGCGCAGCCCGTGGGCGGAACACTGAGGCAGCTCGGCCTCTTCGGTCCAACGCTGCATGAGATTGCCCAGCCCACCGGCAGAGCGCATGGTACCTTTCTGGGTGGCCAGGAAGGGGCGGTCCTTCGGCAACTTGTCCAGAACCTCCGCCAAGTCTGGGTGGATCGGCACAGACACCAGAACACCGCCAGACCGTTGCGTCTTCTGCCGCCGGTACTCGATCTTGCCGTTGCGGACGTTCTTCGGCCCCAGCTTCACCGCATCGACCCGCGCCGCACCGGTGTAGAGCATCAGCGTCACCGCCGTATGCGCGAGCGTGCTAGGCTTGTGGACCTTGAAGAATTGCGCCAGCTCGGCCTCGTCCCAGGTATGGAAGCCGTCACCGCCCACGCGAAAGGGCTTCGTCGCGCGCGCCGGGTTGTCGCCGCGCCAGTCGAGCGTGATCGCGAAATCCATCAACTGGATCAGCCGCTTGCGCAGGTTGTTCGCCGCCGTGGGTGTCTCAGCTTTCTCCGCCAGAATTGTCTGCACATGCCGCCGTTGCATCAACCGCACCGGCTTGTCGCCATGCTCCTTCCGGAATTTCTCAACGATCCCGCGATAGACCTTCTGCGTGCTTGGCGAGAGATCGAGGAATTCGGGCGAGCGATACCAGAGCGCGACCAACTGGCTGACGCTGTAGGGCTTGGTCCGGTCCGCCCCGATCAGCCCGCGCGTCTTGTGGCCGTTGACCGCATCTTCATACCGGCGAACGAAATCCTCGGACCCGTAATCACTCCCCAACTCCGCCGAAAACCCACCTTTCCGAAACCGCCACCGCCGCTTCCCGTGCCGGTCGAAATAGGCCGTCGCGCCGGGAAACTGCTTTCGGCGTTTCATGGGCGATCCCACGGGTTGTTGATCTCGTCGGTCTGCTTCTCGGTGCTGTAGATCACGACCTTGCCGTCACGGCTGATCTCTGACCGCACGACCGGAATGCCCGCATCCCGGTACGCCTTGAGGTATCGTGTCAGTTCGCTCTGCGTCAGCGTCGCTCGGGGCATGGCCATGGTGTGTCCTTCACTCGATCAATTCGCGCCCGAGGCCGCACCCGGCCCTTCGCTCACAGCTGCTTTAACTGTGAATTTCTCAACGTATCGCTCCCAAGCACCCTTTGGGATTTTGGGATTGCGGCGTCCTGGTGCGGTGAAAATATGATCCAGCATGTCTTCGCGGATCAGGTAACGCACGTTGGACACGGGAATGCCCACGCGCTCGGCCAGTTCCTTGGGGGTTTCAAGCAGCTTTCCCACGCTTCGCCTCCTGTCGTCGTTGCTCACGAACTGAAGCGGAAGAAATCGTTTTGCGTCCAGAATGAAACAAAACTACGCTGAAACTGCATGAATCAAGCGTGTCGCCATCGTTCGTATTTATTTTTAATACAAATGACTACGAATGAGGTCAACACAAATACAAACGAAAGTTGAGCATGGCTGTTTCTGGCCTTGGACATCGCCTTGCGGCAGTACGAAATATGGCTCGCCTCTCCCAAGAGGAGATGTCGCAGGCGCTTGGCATCAGTCGAAGCGCTTATCAGAACTACGAACGTGGCCAGCGTGACCTGACAGCTCAGTTGCTTCTGGAGGTCTACGAGAAGTTCGACGTCGATCCTCTGTGGATGCTCGAAGGAGATTCCGAAGACGGAAAGAACCGCCGACACGAAGAGATTGCGACCGCGTACCGCAAGATCGGGATCGCTGTTGAACGGCGCATCATGGATCGAGGTCTGAGCGTGACGCCCGAAAAGAAATGGGACGCCATCGAATTCCTGTTCGATGAAGTCCTGAATGCAGATGCATTGTCCGGCGAGAGCGGCGCACCGGATACAACAAGAATTGACAGTGTTTTGAGGCTTGTAAGCTGATGCTGAGAGAAGAATTCCCCGACGACGTATTGAAACTGCGACCGCGCAAGCTGCGGCTCGGTCGTGACACTGAACGTCTACTGAATGACGTCTGCGGCACTGGGGGCGAACACAGCGAATCCGCGCACAAGAACCGTCTCCGTCCAAATGCCGACAGCATCAACGCGATCCGGTGTGCCGATTGCGGCCAGGTCGAATACATCTCCCGCGACTATTGCCGGTGCGGACACTACCTCGCCGGGCAGGTGATGGACGAATTTCTGACTTGGGAACGGGGATTGGTCGAAACGCGTGATCGCTTGGCCGCCGCTGCTGATGAAAAGATGAAACCGGTGCGTTGGGCTGGGGCCTGCGGTATTCCGTTCATCGTCTGGCCCCTGCTT
Source organism: Roseovarius sp. (assembly GCA_023260815.1). Taxonomy (GTDB): domain Bacteria; phylum Pseudomonadota; class Alphaproteobacteria; order Rhodobacterales; family Rhodobacteraceae; genus Roseovarius. Next base: position 5,492 of record JALQUE010000214.1, on the reverse strand, counting down.
CACAGCGTCTTCAGCGACGGAAGCACACCCCTTGCCATCTGGCTATGGCTGATCCCCGGTTTTGCCATCTTGGGTCTCTGTGCCTTGATCGAAACCTGGATCACTGCCGCGCGTGACGCCAGCGCCCATGCCGTCGAAACAGCCACTTTCGAGCAATTCTTGTCCGAACGCGTTCCTGTACCGAGTCACTGATTTAACATGAGCAACGCCCCGCAGATCGACGCCTTCATCGCGCGCTGGAAAGACACCGGCGGCAGCGAGCATGCCAATTACCAGCTCTTCGTAATCGAGCTGACCGAACTGCTGGGCCTCGACCGGCCCAACCCGGCCTCGGATGACGACAGCAACGACCATTACCGGTTCGAACGGCCCGTCACCTTCGCCCACACCCACAAGCGCACCACAGGCTTCATCGACGCCTATCGCGCGGGGCATTTCGTGCTGGAAACCAAGCAGGGCGTGAACCAGAAAAAGAACCGCGCCGCCGATCTGGCCAAGGGCACCGCCGCGCGCAGCCAGAAGCGGATCGGCCACGGCGTGCGGGGCACCGCCGCCTGGGACGATACGATGCTCAAGGCCCGCAATCAGGCCGACAATTACGCCCGCGCCGTCGCGCGCGATGATGGCTGGCCACCCTTCCTGATGATCGTGGACGTCGGCCATGTGATCGAGCTTTATGCTGACTTCTCGAAACAGGGCCAAGGCTACAACCAGTTCCCGGATGGCAACCGGTATCGCATCTACCTCGACGACCTGCGTAAGGAAGAGATCCGCGAACTGCTCTGCACGATCTGGACCGAGCCCTACAGCCTCGACCCCTCGCTCAAGGCCGCCGAGGTTACGCGGGACATCGCGGCCCACCTGGCCGAACTGGGCAAGAGTTTTGAAGGTCAGGGCCACGAAAGTGAAACCGTCGCCCGCTTCCTGATGCGCTGTCTGTTCTCGATGTTCGCCGAGGATGTGGACCTGATCCCGCGCGGCAGTTTCACCGACCTGCTGCGCAAGCTGCGGGGCCATCCACAGGACGCCGAACATGCGCTCGCGGGGCTGTGGCAGGCGATGGACAAGGGCGAATACGCCCATGCGCTGCTGACCAAGGTCAAGAAATTCAACGGCGGCCTGTTCAGGGATCCGTCGGCGCTCCCCCTTAACGACCTGCAACTGGGGCTCTTGATCGAAGCCGCCGAAGCGGACTGGAAACAGGTCGAACCGGCGATCTTCGGCACGCTCCTTGAACGCGCGCTCGACAAGCGCCAGCGCCACAAGCTGGGCGCGCATTACACGCCGCGCGCCTATGTGCAGCGGCTGATCACGCCCACCATCATTGAACCCCTGCGTGAAGACTGGCGCGACGTGCAGACCGCCGTGCAGCGCCTGACCGAGGACGGCAAGACCGACGAGGCGCTCCAACTGGTCCGCGACTTCCACCACCAACTGTGTGAGACCACCGTGCTCGACCCGGCCTGTGGCTCGGGCAACTTCCTATATGTCGCGCTGGAAATGATGAAACGGCTGGAGGGTGAGGTCACATCGCTGATGATCGAACTGGGCGACACGCGCCCGCTGATTACCGTGGACCCGCATCAGTTTCTGGGGATCGAGCTGAACCCCTGGGCCGCCAATGTGGCCGAGCTGGTGCTGTGGATCGGCTACCTGCAATGGCACTACCGCACCTATGGCACCGCCGCCCCGTCCGAACCTGTGCTGCGCGACTTCAAGAACATCCGCAACGCCGATGCGGTGCTGGAATGGTCGGGCCGCACCCCGCGCATGGATGCGGATGGCAACCCCGTCACCCGCTGGGACGGCGTGACCACCATGCGCCATCCCGTAACGGGGGAGGAGGTGCCGGACCCCGCCGCGCGGGTGCAGGTCTTTGACTATGCCAAGCCGAAACCGACCCAATGGCCCCGCGCGGAGTTCATCGTCGGCAACCCGCCCTTCATCGGGGCGTCGCGCCTGCGCGACAATTTGGGCGATGGCTATGTCGAGGCGTTGTGGGCGGCCTATCCCAAGATGCCGCAAAGTGCCGATCTGGTCATGTTCTGGTGGGAAAAAGCCGCACTCGCCGCGCGGGCCTATGACGCGAAAAAGGGCAAAGGCACCCGCCGCTTTGGCCTGATCACCACCAACTCCCTGCGCCAGACCTTCAACCGCCGGGTGCTGGAGCCGCATCTGAACGATCCAAAGAAACCGCTCTCGCTGCTCTTCGCGATCCCGGATCACCCTTGGGTCGATACGCTCTACGGGGCTGCCGTGCGGATTGCCATGACCGTGGGCACTGCGGGCAACCGGGCCGGACGGCTGCTGACCGTGGTGAGCGAGAGCAAGGAGAAAAGCGAGGTTGATGGCCGTCTGGTGACCTTTGACCATCAGATCGGGAAGGTCTTTGCGAATTTGCAGATCGGGGCGGATATCGCAGGAACAGTGCCTCTGAAATCAAATGAAGGCTTGGGCCTGCGTGGCGTCTGCTACATGGGCGATGGCTTCGTTGTGTCGGAAGAAAAAGCCCGAACACTGGATAGTTTCGCAGATGGCCGTATCAAGAAATTTCGCAACGGGCGTGACCTTGTGACGAGCCCACGGAACGTTTGGGCTATCGACATGTTTGGACTTGAGGAAGCTGCAGTCCGCTCAGAATATCCTGCGACCTATCAGTGGCTGAAGGACACTGTCTTTCCAAGCCGTTCTGAGAGCAAGCGAAAATCCTATAGGGAGAAATGGTGGTTATTTGCTGAGCCACGCTCTGAGTGGCGCGCCGCTTCGAAAGGTCTCGATTGGTACATCGCAACTGTTATGACCGCAAAACACCGAACGTTCATTAAGCTCGAAGGAGATATTCTACCGGATCAGGGACTTATCCCATTCGCTATATCCGATTGGTCAATTCTAGCGGTCCTTTCTTCGAAATTTCATGTTGTTTGGTCATTGGCAGCAGGCGGGCGGCTGGGTGTCGGAAATGACCCGCGTTATAATAATTCTCGCTGTTTCGACCCGTTCCCCTTCCCCGACCTCACCGAAGACCAGCGCACCCGCCTCCGCGTCTTGGGCGAGGAACTCGACGCCCACCGCAAGCGCCAGCAGGCCGCGCACCCCAAGCTGACCCTGACCCAGATGTACAACGTGCTGGAAAAGCTCCGTGCCGGGGACACCATCGAGGGCAAGGACCGCGAGATTTACGACCAGGGCCTGATCGGCATCCTCAAGGACCTGCACGACCAGATCGACGCTGCCGTGGCCGAGGCCTATGGCTGGCCCGTCGACCTGGGCGACGAAGAGATCCTCTTCCGCCTCGTCGCCCTGAACAAGGAACGCGCCGAAGAAGAGGCGCGCGGCCACATCCGCTGGCTCCGCCCCGACTACCAGAACCCCGAAGGCCGCCAGACCACCAAGGGCACGCAGGCCGAGCTGGACGTCGGCCCCGCCGCCAAGGTGGAAAAAGCCCCCTGGCCCAAAACCCTCCCCGACCAGATCGCCGCCGTCCGCGAGGCTTTGGCCGAGATGGGCGAAGCCACCCCCGACCAAATCGCCCGCCGCTTTCTGCGGGCACGGACAACTTCCGTGCAGCCGCTGCTGGATAGCCTCGCGGCGTTGGGACAGGCCGAGAAGGTTGAAGAGGGGAGGTATGCAGCATGACGGCGAATAAACCACCTGCCCGTACGCTCATGATGCTAGATCAAGAAGCGCTTCAGAATGCAGCAACGGCCGCAGGGCTTCAATTCAAGGTTTTTCTAGCGGGACCATACATCGAGACTACCGGCAACAAGCCTGGCCGCGGCGAAAAGAACAAAGCGAAGCGCCTCAGATACGCGATCTACCATAAGCTAACTGATTTCGGCTGGATCGTGACAATGGGAGAGTACCAAAAGCTTGTTGATGCTGCAGCAGGGCTTCTGGGACCGCGAAACAACGCTGCGACAGCTGAACTGATCCATGCGAGGAACTCGACTGATGCAGTCATCATGCTTCCCAGTAGTCCTGGTTCCTTCTTGGAACTCGGTGCGTTCGCACTTTACGAGGATGTGTGCAGGAAGATGCTGATTGTCGTAGATAAGAAGCACGAGAAGGACGACGTAAACTATTTCAATTCGGGGCCGATGCCTGGGGCCTTGAAGAAGGGGGCCAAAGTTGTGTTCATCGACTACGATGACCACGATACTTGCTGGACATCCATAAGGGAATTCATCGTGGATCAAGGCCACAGAGTGGCCGAAAACAAGTTGCTGGCACCATGAAGAAGATCGATCCTCTTTTCGCTTACTTCTCAATTCTCGCCGTCATTCAGCCGGCAAGAATTCAGGATATCGAAGCCAGCGCGCATCAGCTTCTAAGCCCGGACTACGCCAAAATGCTCGTGGAGGCAGGGCACCTTCGGACGGCGCATGAAACTGCTCGCGAACGTGGGTTAGTCATACAAGTCCGTCGTGGCGTCTACTTCACGGCCCCCAAAGCACGGCATCTAGTGCGGCGAGAAGGTCTTGAACGCTCGATCGACAACCGGCGTTTGTTCTTGATGAAGGCCCAGCGTAGGAGGTACAAGTGATGTGCGAGTTGGTGTCGCGTTCAGCTTGTTCGCTGTTTCGGCGAGCCGTTGTTCAGGTTTGGTTTGAAGGGGCTCGTGGCCTAGGTCGAAGAGGCATTTTGCCGGACCTTGCCGCCAAAATGCCTCTTCGACCTAGGCCACGCGCTCAAGGCAGTCTTCACTTCAGAGACTGGAAGTTGCTGTAGATGCCAACTCGCTCATACTATTTCCCAAAGGATTTTGCTCACCTTGAAGAGATTCTTCGGGCGGAGCCAGGCGGATTTTCCGACGACGATGCCGCCAGGTTTCGGGACCTCGGGTTGCCGCCTATGCCAACCGCTGGTGCATTGCCACTGTTCCTGGGAATTAGCCCTAAGACCATTTTCTCAATCCGCCATCGGCCTCGTAAGCACTATCGTTCATTCCCACTGAAGAAGAAGGATGGCACCAAGCGTGACATCGATACACCACGGACCTACCTCAAGGTCATCCAGTGGTGGATCTTGGACAACATCCTGAACCACGTAGAAATCGCTGAGAATGTGTTCGGATTTGTGGCAGGGCGAAGTGCCGTAAAGAACGCTGAATACCATTTTGGCGCGAAGCACGTTCTCAACGTTGATATCAGGCAGTTTTTTCCGTCGATCACGATTGAACAGGTGCGTGAAATCTTTGTCTCGCTCGGCTACAAGGAAGATGTAGCGGAAATGTTGGCAGAGTTGTGCTGCCTAGATGACCGTGTACCGCAAGGCGCGCCGACAAGCCCGGCCATTGCCAATTTGGTTCTGCGCGGACTAGATGAGCAGCTGTCACATTTGGCCAAAGAGGCTGGCCACCGATACTCGCGATATGCGGACGATCTCACGTTCAGTTCACAGCAACGAGTTGAACCGGCATTTCTCGATTCAGTGCAGCAAGCAGTTGAACAAGCAGGGTTCGAGCTGAAGCCGGAGAAAACCAGGTTTTCTGG
>JALQUE010000208.1 GCA_023260815.1 Roseovarius sp. | reverse complement strand
GCGCCTGGCGCTCCTGTTCGAAAAGCCGCTTCACCGGCGTATCGGCCGTCGCCGTGCTGCCCATCAATAGCGACAGCATCACAATCATTCTGATCATGGTATAATCCCCCAGCGCGATGCTGACGCACCGCCAAACATCGGGGTCATGTAGTCAAAAATACCGTTCCCGTCCAGTCCGCGACAGGACTGTCGCAATTGCGACGAAATTTGCAGACGGTTCAGACCGCCTCAAACGCCCGAATATTGCGCGCTTGCCGCCCGCAACTACCCGATCTTGTCTTTGACGACCAGTTGTGCGGCAGCAAGTCGCGCCACCGGAACCCGGAAAGGCGAACATGAGACATAGTCAAATCCCGCCGCCCGGCAGAACGCGATTGATTCGGGGTTGCCCCCATGCTCGCCGCAGATCGACAGCACCAGGTTGGGCTTGACGGCGCGCCCCCGCTCGGCGCCCATCCGCAACAACTCGCCCACACCGTCCACATCCAGCGTGTGAAACGGGTCTTCGGGATAAACACCCTGCTTGACATAGGTCGACATGAATCGCCCCGCATCGTCGCGGCTCAGACCATAGGTCATCTGCGTCAGGTCGTTGGTGCCGAAACTCAGGAACGACACATGCGGCGCGATCTCGTTGGCGCGCAGGGCGGCGCGCGGCGTCTCGACCATGACGCCCAGACGATAGGTGAAATCGCGCCCCGTCTCGTTGCGCACGGCGGCGGCCACCGCATCCACACGGGTCTTGACCAGTTCGACCTCGCGCCGCGCCGACACCAGCGGGATCATGATCTCGGGCACCACCGGATCGCCCTCGCGGCTGGCCTCGACCGTCGCCTCGAAGATCGCGCGCGCCTGCATGTCGTAGATTTCCGGCACGGTGATTCCCAGCCGCACACCCCGCATCCCCAGCATCGGGTTGTATTCGCCCAGCGCCTCGACCCGGCGCGTCACATCCGACAACGGCAGATCCAGCGCCTCGGCCAGTTCCAGCAATCCACTGCGATCCGAGGGCAGAAATTCATGCAACGGCGGATCGAACAACCGGATGCAGACCGGCTGGCCCTGCATGATCCGGAACAGATCGATGAAATCCGCCCGCTGCATCGGCAACAGCCGGTCCAGCGCCGCCGCCCGGTCGCGGCTCGAATCGGCAAAGATCATCTCGCGCATCACGGTCAGACGGTCAGTCTCGAAGAACATATGTTCGGTCCGGCACAGCCCGATCCCCTGCGCCCGGAAATTCCGGGCCGCCTCGGCATCGGCGGGCGTGTCGGCATTGGCCCGCACCGCGATGTCGCGCACCGCATCCGCCCAATCCATCAATGTCTGGAACGACTCGTCGCGCGCCGCCTCCAGCAAGGGCGCCGCCCCGGCCAGAACCTCGCCGTTGGTGCCGTCGATGGTGATCGTGTCACCCTTCTTCAGAACCCGCCCATCCCGCAGCGTCAACGTCTTGCGGGACGGATCGAACCCGATCTCGGACGCGCCCACCACACACGGCAGGCCGATGCCCCGCCCGATCACCGCCGCATGGCTGGTCATGCCCCCGCGCTCGGTCAGAACCGCAACCGCCGCATGCATCCCCCGGATATCCTCGGGACTAGTTTCGCGCCGCACAAGGATGCACGGCTCGTCGCGGGCCGCCGACGCCTGCGCCGCCTCGGCGGTGAACACGATCTTGCCGGTCGCCGCCCCCGGGCTTGCCGCCACCCCGCGCGCCAGCACATCGCGCGGCGCTTCGGGATCGACCTGCCGGTGCAACAGCTCGTTCAGCGCGCGCGGCTCGATCCGCATCAACGCCTCCTCGCGTGAGATGATGCCGTCCTCCGCCAGCACCACCGCAATCGCCACCGCCGCGCGGGCGTTGCGCGCCACGCGCACACCGTCCAGCACATAGACCTCACCGTTTTCAATGGTGAACTCCACCTGCATTTCCTCGCGCAGCTTGACGCGCATCAGCTCGGTATACTCTCTAAGCCGGGCAAACGCCTTCGGCGCCAACTCCTCCAGCGACGGACCGCGCGGATCTCGCATCAGATACATCGCATCCGACCCCGCGCGCAGCGCATCCCGGCCCTGGCTCTGGCTCATGTAGCGCCCGGTGATCTGCCGCGCGCCGGTGGTGCTGTCCACCAGTTGCATCACCCCCGAGCCGCATTCCCCCTGCCCCAGACCGAACGCCATTTCCTGCACCACAAGGCCCAGCCCCGCATCCGCCGGTGCGCCCTTGGCCTGCCTCAGCAATCGCGCCGTCGTCCCCTCCCAGGCGCGCGCCATCGACCGCAGCACCTCGGCCAGCTGCACGGTGGTCTCTTGCGGGAAATCCTCTTCGGTCTCGTTTTCATAGGCGCGCAGCGCCTGCCCAAGACCCACCACCGGGTCTGACGCCACATCGTCGAAGATATCCGGGTCCAACCGCGCCACATGCGTCGAATAGGACTGCACGAAGCGCAGATACAATTCCGACGCCGCCTCCTTGCCCAGCCGGTCGCTCAGCTCGACATATTTGGCGTCGTTCATCCCGATATTCAGCACCGCCCCCGGCCCGCCCCAGTCGGGATCTTCCGACGACGGGCGCACGCACAGCAACGCCTCGGCGCTGAACGGCGCGATCAGCGCGGCAAGGTCCGGCATGTCCCCGGCGGCGATCCCGTGGACCGCCTCGAACGACAGCGCGATGGTCAGCGGCACCGGCAGGTCCAACCGCACAAGCCGCTGCAGACATTTCGCGCGCCCGCCATGCGTCTCGGCCGCCATCGGGGCGGTCGGTGTGATGAGGGTGATATTCGGGTTGTCTTGCTGCACTGCGGCACCTTGCTTGAGTTGGCGCAGAATACGCGCGATGTGACCCATGGCAAGAGCAAGCACGCCCTGGCCCCCGCTTGTCGTCAAGATTGGTGGCTGTGGGTCCGAAAATCAGGGTCGAAAACACACGTTGTGTACAAGATGGACACAACTCACGGCCCTATGGCGCAGGTTCGTCCCAAACATGCGTCGGTTTCGTACGAACCCTACACATTTCCCATCGCCCGGCCCTTGCAGGGGGCTCAGGCGCTTTGGACGGCCAAAGTCAACCTTCCAGCTTGGTCAGATCGGCGGCCTGCAAACAGATATCGCGTATTTTTCCAAGCAAGTTCAGCCGGTTACGTCGCACCACCTGGTTGTCGGTATTGACCTGAACCGCGTCGAAAAACGCATCTATCGGCCCCCGCAGCGCCGCCATCGCCGCCATCGCCCCCACGAAGTCTTCAACGGCATTTGCCTTGGCAATGTCATCCTCAGCCTTGGCCAGAGCGGCAAAAAGCTCTTTTTCTTCAGACACTTCCGCGAATTTCGGATCGGCTCCGAACGAATATTCGACCCCGTCTTTCTCTTCGGCCTGACTCAAGATGTTGTTGGCCCTCTTGAAGCCCTGCACAAGATTTACCCCGTCCTCAGTCTCCAGAACGCCGCCCAACGCCTTGGCCCGCGCCACGACAAGGGCAAGATCATCGCCCCCGTCCAGCGTCAGGCAGGCATCAATCACGTCATGCCTAAGACCTTGATCTCTCAGGTAAACTTTCAGCCGGTCATGGAAGAACGCCAGCAAATCCGTGCTCAGATCCGGCACCAGTTCGCCCACGCTGCGCAGCAAACTGCCCTCCTTGGTATCCGGCGTATCCTCTTTTTCATGCACCCGATCCAGCACCGCCCGAAACGCCGCCCCAAAGACTCCGTGGTCCGCAATCTCGTCCAGAACCTCTTCCAGCGTGTCGATTTCATCGTCGCTGGCCTTGCCGTGATTGAGGCTTATCTTGTGTCTCAGCAGTTGCGCATCAATATATCTGTCCAGTTTCAGTCGGAAACCGCCATCCACAATGATCCGGATCACCCCAAGCGCCGCCCGCCGCAGCGCGAAAGGATCCTTCGATCCGGTGGGTTTTTCGTCGATCGCCCAGAACCCGGTCAGCGTATCCAGCTTGTCCGCCAGCGCCACCGCCACCGACACTGGCGCCTCCGGCACCGCATCCGATGGCCCAAGCGGGCGGTAATGGTCCTCGCAGGCCGCCGCCACATCATCCGGCAGGCCCGCCGCCTCGGCATAGTAGCGGCCCATAAGCCCTTGTAATTCCGGGAACTCATAGACCATTTCCGAACTCAGATCGGCCTTGGCCACCCGCGCGGCCTGTTCGGCGCGCGCGGCATCCGCCCCCACATCGTCGGCGACATCACGCGCCAGCGCCGCAATCCGCCGGATACGCGCCGCCTGCGTCCCAAGCTGCCGCTCGAACGTCACGTTCGACAACTGCTCGACCCAGTCCTCCATCCCCGCATGCGCCACACGAAGGTCATTTTCCCAGAAAAACTTGGCATCCGACAGCCGCGCCGCCAGCACCTTCTGGTTTCCGGCAAGGATCGTCGCGCCGTGGTCGGCGCTTTCGATATTGGCCACGGTGACAAACCGTTCGATCCGCCCCGTCGCTGGATTGCGCACCGAAAAGAACTTCTGGTGTTCCTTCATCGAGGTTTGCAGCACCTCGGCGGGCAGGCCCAGAAAATCCTCGTCGATCTGGCCCATCAACACGACCGGCCATTCGACAAGTCCGGCAACCTCGGCCAGAAGCCCTTGATCTTCCACAACTTCCAGCCCTGCAGCAAAGGCCTGACTGGTGGCATCGTGCCAGATGTGATCGGCGCGCTGCTGCGCATCCAGGATCACGTGATCGCGCCTCAGCTTGGCCTCGTAATCCTCGAACGACGAGACAGCGAACCGCCCCCCGCCCATGAACCGATGCCCTTCGGTGGTGTTACCGGCCCTGATCCCGTCAATCTCGAGGTCCACGATATGGGCCTCTCTGGCCTCATCCGTGAGGATACACAGGATGGATTGCAGCGGACGCACCCACCGCAGGCTTCCAGCCCCCCATCGCATCGACTTGGGCCATGGAAAGGTCCGAACCACATGATCCAGCACCTCGGCCACGATCATATCGGCGGGTCGGCCCGGTCGCGTGATCTTGGCGTAAAGAACCTGACCCTTTTTTTCATCACGTATTTCAAGGTCTTCGCGGGTAACACCGGCGCCGCGCAGAAAGCCCTCGATCGCCTTTTCGGGCGCATCGGCCCTTGGTCCCTTGCGCTCTTCGGTGACTGTGGGGCTTGCCGCCAGCAGTCCTTCCACCGCAAGCGTCAGCCGCCGGGGCGTCGCAAAGGCCTGCGCGCCGGCATAGGTCAGACCGGCCTCGACCAGCCCATCGGTCATGCGCGCCTTCAGGTCCGCCGCCGCCCGCGCCTGCATGCGCGCCGGAATTTCCTCGGAGAAGAGTTCGATCAGAAGATCAGGCATATCGGTCAATTCCGGTTCGGAGGTTCAGGACAGTCTTCGGGGGTCGGCAGGCCATCGAACACGACCTTTCCGCAACGGTTGATCTGGTGCCACACATAGCCGCGCCCGTCATCGGTGACGGTTACAATTCGGTCGATACCGTATTCGATATCCTGCTGCCCCATGAACGCCAGCGCCGAGCCATCCTTTAGCCCGGCCGCGATCGCGTCGGCATCAAAGCAATCGAACCAGCCCGGCGCCTCGAGAGGTACGGGTTTTTCATAGGGCTGGTAGGTGTCGGCCAGCGCATCCAGCGTCAGCGAGGTGGTGAAACAGGCACGATACCGGATCGGCGAGCTTTCCGAGTCGATCGCCTCGAAATCGGAATAGGCAATGGTTTCCACCAGTTCCGATGTCGCCTGCGTCAACCGCACATCGTCCCGGCCATCGGGCACAACCTCGTCATAATAGGCGTAGACCTGAAGGTAATAGAGCCCGCCACCGGCCAGTATCGCCGACCCGAGGATCAAAGCTGCGAGGAATTTTCCCATTACGCCGCGTATCCCCCTGCGTCCGTCGTCACGAAGGCATCGGCGCATCGCTTCGCAAGCGCCCGCACCCGCCCGATATAGGCCTGCCGCTCGGTGACCGAAATCACACCGCGCGCATCCAGCAAGTTGAACACATGGCTGGCCTTGATGCATTGATCATAAGCGGGATGCGCCATAACGATGGCTTTACCAGTTTTTGGATCTTGGGCGGGCTGATTAAGGATTGCTTTGCATTCGGCCTCTGCATCTTCAAAATGCTTCAATAGCATTTCTGTATTGGCGACATCAAAATTCCATCGCGCATATTCCTGTTCCGTTTGCAGAAAAACATCCCCATAGGTCAGCGGAATTTCTGTCTGTGGATC
>JALQUE010000200.1 GCA_023260815.1 Roseovarius sp. | reverse complement strand
ATCAACGCACCGGCAAGGCTGGTGATGCCGCCCAACGCGCGGACCAACAGCCCGGACCCGTTTTGCAGGGCGCGAGCGAAAAGAAGGGCGATGACCAACCCGACCGCGTGAAGACCAGCGGTTGCCAGTGCGAAGCCCGCGCCAAACTGCATCGCCGCAGCACTGCCCAGTTCGCCGCCATGGGCGTGACCGTGAAACAGCGCAAGGACTGCGACAGCCGTCATGGCCCAGCCTGTTGCCGGGCGAAGCGCCAGCGCAACCACCACCCCCAGAAGGATGATCGACGCGAGGATCATCGGCTCCACGAAGGGCAGAGGCAGACCCGCAAGCGCCAGTCCGAACCCGATCAGCATGGCAACCACAAATGCCGAGGGCACCTGCCAGAGCGCGCGCCCGCCGATCTGCGCGGCCCAAAGGCCGACGGCGATCATCGCAAGCACATGATCCAAGCCGAAAAGCGGATGGGTCGCGCCCGCAAGGAACGAGCCGTATTCACCCGGTGGCAGATGTGCTGCAGCGGGTGTCGCGGCGATAAGAGCGGCCAAGAGCGGGGCGGAAAGCAGGATACGCGGGGTCATGAGGCTCCTTGATGGGTCAGCCGGCGCCTCGGGATGAGTCGCGCCTGATCTCAGGACACCATCAGCCCAATCAGAATGCAAGCCGGGAGTGCGCCATGCCCCGATGCCAATGTCGCGCAACAAAAAGCCCCGGCGGTGTAACGCGCCGGGGAGTAGGGAAGAGGTGGCGTGAACCCGTGTGCCGGTCAGCCGAAGACTTTGGTGAGCGCCTTGTCGGTTGCCTCGACGATCTGGTCGATATCGCTTTTGGTGGCGATCAGCGCGGGCGAATAGCAAAGGGTGTTGTTGAAACCGGGGATCGAGCGGTTGGTCACGCCGATCACCACGCCTTGCGCCATGCAATCGGCCACGACGGCTTGCGCCTGCTTTTCGGGCACCGGTTCCTTGGTGCTGCGGTCGGCGACCAGTTCGGCGCCGAGGAACAGGCCCTTGCCGCGCACCTGGCCGATCACGGCATGCTTGTCCTGAAGCGCGCGCAGCTGGTCGATCATGTAGTCGCCCATCGCCACGGTGTTGTCCAACAGCTCTTCTTCCTCGATGATGGCCATGTTTTCCAGGGCCGCCGCCGGGCCTGCGGTGCAGCCCCCGAAAGTCGAGATATCGCGGAAGTAATCCAGCGGGTCGGACATGTCTTCCTTGAACATGTCGAACACTTTTTCGTTGGTCACGCAGCAGGCGATCGCGGCATAGCCCGAGGCGACGCCCTTGGCCATCGTCACGAAATCGGGTTCGACCCCGTAATGCTGATAGCCGAACCATGTGCCGGTGCGCCCGATGCCGCAGACGACCTCGTCGATATGCAGAAGGATGTCGTATTTGCGGCAGATCTCCTGCACGCGGGGCCAGTAGCCGGGTGGGGGCGTGATGACGCCGCCGCCTGCGGTGACAGGTTCAAGGCAGAGCGCGCCGACGGTATCGGGGCCTTCGGCGAGGATCACCTCTTCGATGGCGTCGGCGGCACGGATGCCGTAATCCTCGCCCGAAAGATCCCATTGCGCGCGGTATTCAAGGCAGTGCGGCACCCGCACGAAGCCCGGCGCGAAGGGACCATACTGGGCATTACGCTCGTCCTGACCGCCGCAAGACATCGTTCCGAGGGTCGAGCCGTGGTAATCGCGGTCGCGGTAGAGGATCTTGTATTTCTTGCCGCCATAACGCTTGTGGGCGATCTGGCGGACCATCTTGAAGGCTTTCTCGTTCGCCTCGGAGCCGGAGTTGGTGTAGTAGACGCGGCTCATGCCGGGCATTTTCGAGATCAGCTTTTCCGAGAAGAGCGCGCCGGGGATCGAGCCTGCGGAGCCGGCGAAATAGTTCAGCTTGATCAGCTGGTCGCGCACGGCATTGGCGATACGCTCGCGGCCATAGCCCACGTTGACGGTCCAGACGCCGCCCGAGACGCCGTCGATATGTTCCTTGCCGTGCTGATCCCAGACGCGCATCCCGCGGCCTTCGACGATGATGCGCGGCTCGCCGGTTTCGAAGGTCTTGTGCTGCATCAGGTGATGCCAGACATGGGCGCGGTCGGCCTCGACGATTTTGGCGATGTCGTTCGGCAGTGTTCCGTCCATCATGGGTATCTCCATTGGGTTGAGTCCGGCCGATCACGCAAGGATCAGAGCCGGGCCAGTCGAGTTCGTTGAGACCACTACAGCCCCGAATCCCTGGTTACGGATAGGGCCAGATCGTGGCTTTGATTATTGCCAAAAATGCGGATTGAGAAAAGCCCGGGTGATTCAATATGAGAAAATATGCTGCAATTACGTCCAACTTGACCGGATGTCGCTTTTCGAAAACCTGAAATAGCGCTGAAGACTGCACAAAACCGTTGAACGGAATGTTAATATCGGGTCGGATCGGCTTGCACTGCGGTATACTCCTCTGGCGTCGATGATGCGGGGTGTGTCCGTATAGCTGCTGACTGGCGGCGCGCCGAACAGGACAACAAAAACGAAATCAACGGGAGATGACGAAACATGACACTCAAGACCAGACTGATGGGAGCGGTTGCCGGGACGGCGATGCTGGCCGGAGCGACGGCAGCGACTGCCGAAGAGATCACGGTGGGCTACTTCCTCGAATGGCCGATGCCGTTCCAGTATGCCAAGGTGATGGGCACCTATGACGAAGAGATGGGCATGACCGTCAACTGGCGTGCCTTCGACACCGGCACCGCGATGAGCGCCGCGATGGCCTCGGGCGATGTGCAACTGTCGGTGAGCCAGGGCGTGCCGCCCTTCGTGGTGGCCACGAGCGCCGGTCAGGATCTTCAGATCGTGGACGTGGCCGTGTCCTATTCGGACAACGACAACTGCGTCGTGGCAGAGGCGCTTGAGATCGACAAGACCAATGCCAACGAACTGGCGGGCAAGAAGGTCGCCGTGCCGCTGGGCACCGCGGCGCATTACGGGTTCTTGAAGCAGATGAGCCATTTCGGCGTCGATGTCGGATCGCTTGATGTGGTCAACATGGCGCCGCCCGAGGGGGCCGCCGCGATCGCGCAGGGCGCTGTCGACATGTTCTGTGGCTGGGGCGGAAGCCTGCGCCGCGCCAAGGAGCACGGCAATGTGCTGCTGACCGGCGCCGAAAAAGAAGAGCTGGGCATTCTGGTGTTCGATGTTACCTCGGGCCCGGCCAGCTTTATCGCCGAAAACCCCGATATGGTTGCCAAATTCCTGAAAGTCACCGCC
>JALQUE010000151.1 GCA_023260815.1 Roseovarius sp. | reverse complement strand
GAGGCGCAGGCAGTCCCGGATCGTGCGGCTGGCATGGCCGACCTTCAGTTTGAGATCCCACAGGATATAGAGCATCGATTCGATGACGCTTTCGGCCCAGGGGGTGATCTTGTAGGGGGTCAGAAACAGCAGATCGACATCGGATTGGGGGGCCATCTCGCCGCGCCCATAGCCGCCGACTGCGAAAACCGTGATGCGCTCGGATTCGGTTGGGGTTGCCAGGGGATGCATATGGCGGATCGCCACGTCCAGCGCTGTGAGGATGACACAATCGGTCAGCCAGCTGTAGGCATGCACGGTGGACCGCGCTGAAAAGGGGCTTTGTTCGAACGCGTCCGAAATGGATTGGCGGCCATCGCTGAGCGCTTGCGACAGCACCGAAACCACGGCCTTGCGGATCGCCATGTTGTCGTTGCCGGCCGACTCCAGCGCCTCGGTCAGACGGGTGTCGACCGAGGCGGTGTCGAAAATGTCCTGGGCCGGGCAGATCAGGTTGTCCGGGGTGGATACTGCGTCCTTCATTGCATCCTTTCGGGTGGCCTTGGGCCGACCCTAGAAACCCGCCCCGCCAAAGCCGCGCGGCGCGGGGTCAATTACGACAACCTGATTTTCACGGATGGTGGCCACGGCCAGGCCGCGCTCGTTGGTGCCGTCGGGCCGAAAGCGGAAGACCCCGTTGACGCCCTGAAAACCGGCGCTTTGGGTAAGGGCGTCGCGCGTCAGCGCATCACGCTGGCCGGTCTGGGCAAGCGCCCCCACGGCTGCGATCCCGTCATAGGACAGCCCGGCCAGATCATGGGGGCGTTCGCCATAGGCGGCTTCAAAACGCTGGTGGAACTGGGCGCTGCGCTGTGGATCGGGCAGGGCAAACCAGCCGCCCTGAACCCCCGGCAACTCGAGCGTCTGAGGCGGGGTGTCCCACCGGCTGAGTCCCATGTATTGAACGGTGTCGGGGCTGAGACCTGCCTCGGGAAGCATCTGCGAAAAGAGCGGCAGCGCACCGGCGGTATTGGCGGTGAGGAAGATCGCATCGGCACCGTTTTGCGAGGCGGCCATGCGAATCTGGGGAACGGCCGAGACCACGCCCTGCTGCGAGAATTCATAGCCGACGCTGCCCGCCTGTGTGGCGCCATGCCGCGCGATCGCCTTGTCGATGGCCTGACGGCCAAGCTGTCCGGCGAGGTTGTCGGAATAGACCGACATGATGCGCGTCTTTCCCTGTTGGGTGGCGAAAGACACAAGCCGGTCTGCGGTGTTGTCGAAGGTCTGGCCCAGAACGAACAGATTGCCCCCCGCTATGGTGGGATTGTTCGAGAAGGTCAGCACGTTCACATTGCTTCCCGCAACGGCCACCGCCACCGCATTGGCGGATTCCGCATGCAGCGGACCGATGATGATCTTCGCCCCGTCGGCCACGGCGTTCATGGCGGCGGTCTGGGCCTGAGCGGCCTGCCCCGCCGTGCCGTAGACGCGCAGATCGATCTGCACCCCGCCAAGATCGGCGACGGCCAACCGGGCGGCGTTTTCCATGTCGCGGGCCAGTTTCTGTTCCTGCGGCACACCCGACCCATGCGGCAGAAGCAGGGCCACGGGCACCGGCGCCGACGGGTTGATCGGCTGTCCGCCGCCTGTGGTCGTCGCGACGGGCTGACAGGCGGCCAGCCAAAGGAGGGCGAAAAGGGCGGCAATCCGTGCGGCTTGCTTGCGGGCGAGGGACAAAACGGCGAACATGGCTACGGTCACTCCTTGATTTCCGGTGGGGCCGTACCCCGATGCGGTCTCGGGATCGATAATAAACGTCATGCGAGGCGGGTCCAGTGGTGAATCCAAAACAACAGGCTCTTGCGCCGGGCCTCTATCTGGTGGCGACGCCGATCGGAACGGCACGCGACATCACCTTGCGGACGCTGGATATCCTAGCCTCGGCAGATGTGATCGCCGCCGAGGATACGCGCAGCTTGCGAAAGCTGTTGGATATTCACGGTATCGCATTGGCGGACAGGCCGCTGGTGGCCTATCACGATCACAACGGGGAACGGGTGCGCCCACGCCTGTTGCGCGCGATCGAGGAAGGCAAATCGGTTGTCTATGCCTCGGAGGCGGGGACGCCGATGGTGGCTGATCCGGGATTTGACCTGGCGCGCGCGGCGGTGGAGGAAGGGTTTGCCCTGATCTCGGCGCCGGGGCCGTCGGCGGTGATCACGGCGCTGACGGTGGCGGGCCTGCCGACCGATCATTTCTTTTTCGCGGGCTTCCTGCCGAATGCATCGGGCAAGCGAAAATCCGCGCTCGAGGCGCTGTCTGATGTGCCGGGCACGCTGGTGTTCTACGAATCGCCCAAGCGTGTCGCGGCGATGCTGCGCGACGCCGCCATGGTGCTTGGAGGCGAAAGACAGGCCGCCGTCTGTCGGGAATTGACCAAGAAATTCGAGGAGGTGCTGCGCGGCACTTTGGACGAGCTTGCGACGGTCTGCTCGGAACGGGCCCTGAAAGGCGAGATCGTGGTTTTGGTGGATCGTGGGCGTTTACCGAAAATTCGGGAATGTGATTTAGAAGATCGTCTGAAGGCGGTACTGGAGGAGCATTCGGTGCGTGATGCGGCGGATATGGTTGCAGCGGAACTGGGGCTGAAGCGGCGGCAGGTCTATCAGCGGGCGTTGGAACTGGACCGGCAGCAAAAGGATGGTGCGGTATGACGGGCGATCTTCTCGAGAGGCAGGATCTGGTTGAACCGGATTTGTTTGCATATGCGGCGGCACGAGAGCGCGATAAATCGAGGCCGTTGGCGGCGGTTGGCGGCGATGCCCGTTATGTCAGAAGGGCCGATGACACGTGTCATGCGGTGGGTGCGCGGCAGAATCGTGGGCTTCGGTCTTGGCTGGCGGGTGCTGCGGCTGAAAAGATCGTGGCGTTGGCCTATGACCGCAGGGGGATCGATTTGCTGGAGACGCGCTGGCGTGGCCTTGGTGGGGAGATCGACCTGATCCTGCGCGACGGACCCGAGATCGTGTTCTGCGAGGTCAAGGCGGCGCGCAGCACGCAAGAGGCGATACAGCGGCTGCGCCCGGCGCAGATGCGGCGCATTCACGCCGCCGCTGCGGAGTATCTGGGTCTGGTGCCTGAGGGCCAGTTGGCACAGGTACGGTTCGACCTTGCGGTGGTCGATGGCATGGGGCGTGCGGATATCATCGAGAACGCGTTTGGCCATTTCTGATTTGCGCTTGCCGGCGGCTTGGCCCATTTAGGGTGGGCAACGCCACGCCGGGAGAGCCCAATGAAGATCGCCTTTCAGATGGATCCGATCGCGCCGATCAATATCGACGCCGACAGTACCTTCCGTATCGCCGAAGAGGCGCAGGCGCGCGGACACAGCCTGTTTTACTATACGCCGGATCACCTGGCCTATGTCGAGGGGCGCGTCACGGCGCGGGGGTGCGATCTGGAGGTCAGGCGCGTCAAGGGTGACCATTTCAGCCTTGGCCAGGAATATGAGGCCGATCTTTCGGATTTCGATGTGGTCTGGCTGCGTCAGGACCCGCCGTTCGACATGCATTACATCACCACCACGCATCTGTTGCAGCGGGTTATGCCGGGCACGCTTGTGGTCAACGACCCGTTCTGGGTGCGCAATTTTCCCGAAAAGCTGCTGGTGTTGGACTTTCCGCAATTGATGCCCCCGACGGCGATCGCGCGTGATCTGGCCACGATCCGGGCGTTCAAGGAACGGCATGGCGATGTCATCCTCAAACCGCTTTACGGCAATGGCGGGGCGGGTGTCTTTCATCTTGCTGAATCCGACCGCAACCTCAGTTCCTTGCATGAATTGTTCACCGGGTTCAGCCGGGAGCCACTGATCGTTCAGAAATACCTGCCGGAGATCAAGCATGGGGACAAACGCGTGATTCTTGTCGATGGTGCGCCGGTTGGTGCGATCAATCGTGTGCCAGCGCAGGGTGAGACGCGATCCAACATGCATGTCGGTGGCCGGCCTGAGAAAATCGGACTGACGGCGCGGGACATCGAAATCTGCGAAACCATCGGCCCGATCCTGAAAGAAAAGGGCCAGGTCTTTGTCGGCATCGATGTCATCGGGACCTATCTGACCGAAATCAACGTCACCTCGCCTACGGGCATTCAGGAGCTTGAGCGTTTCGATGGGATCAACGTCGCTGCGATGATCTGGGAGGCGATCGAGGCGAAGCGCGCATGAGCCTGCGCCGTCCGATTCTCAACCTGACCTTGCGCCTTCGGGAGAAACGGTTTCTTGCGCGGGTTGAAGACCCGAGGGAGTTGCGGGACAGGTTCGAGCAGGTCGCCCGATGGCTGTTCTGGCCACCAAAGGGAAGTCATTTCTCGTCGGCGGTTCTGGATGGGGTTCCGGTGACATGGGCGCGAGGGGCCGGAGCGGCAGAGGATGGCCCGGCGCTGATGTATTTGCATGGCGGCGCTTATGTCTTTGGATCGGGACGCACCCACCGCTCCATGTTGGCGCGAGTGTCCGAGCGCACGGGCCTGCCAGCGTGCCTGCCGGGGTACCGGCTGGCCCCCGAGCACCGGTTTCCCGCCGCGCTGGAGGATGCGTTGGCCGCGTATATCGCGCTGAGCGCACAGCGCGCCGTCATTTTGGGTGGAGATAGCGCAGGGGGTGGTCTGGCGTTGGCGATGTTGGCGGAAATCTTGAAACACGGATTGCGCAAACCGTTGGCCGTGTTCTGTTTTTCGCCGTTGACCGACCTGACCTTTTCCGGCGCCAGCATCCAAACCAACGCAAGAGCCGACGTCGTGCTGCCGGCGGCCCGAAGTGGGGAGCTGGCCAAGATGTATCTGGGAGACGCCAATCCCGGCGATCCACGCGGATCGCCGTTGTTTGCCCGGTTCACCGGTGCGCCGCCCGTCTGGGTATGTGTTGGCGATACCGAGATTATGCTGGACGACACGCGGCGCATGGCGGATCGGTTGCGTGAGGATGGGGTCGATGTGACCGAGGTGATCGAGCACGATGTGCCGCATGTCTGGCCGATCTTCTGCCCGCTGCTGCCCGAGGCCGGTGCGACGCTGGATGCGCTGGCAGACTGGATCAGCTGTCAGCTGCCGAAGACAGCCGGTAGCTGACGGCTTCGGCCACATGGGGGCGATGCACGGCATCGGACCCCGCCAAATCCGCGATGGTGCGCGCCACCCGAAGGACACGGTGATATCCGCGGGCTGTCAGCCCGAATCGTTCCGCCACCCTGTTGATCAAGGCGCGGCCGTCTGCGTCGGGGGCGGCGACGCGGTCCAGCACCTCGCCTTCGGCATCGGCGTTCAGGTGCATCTCGGGGTGGTCGGCAAAGCGCTGTGCCTGAAGATCGCGCGCCGCCGAAACGCGCGCGGCGACGGTTGCGGAACTGTCGCCTGACGCTGGCAGGTCAAGATCGGTGAAGGCGACGGGCGGCACTTCGATGCGCAGATCGAAACGGTCCATCAGCGGCCCCGAGATGCGGCCCATGTAATCCTCGCCGCAGACGGGCGCGCGGCTGCAGGCGCGGGCGGGATCGGTCAGATAGCCACATTTGCACGGGTTGGCCGCCGCCACGAGCATGAACCGACAGGGATATTTCACATGGGCGTTGGCGCGCGCGACCATGACGGTGCCGGTTTCGATCGGCTGGCGGAGCGTTTCCAGAACGGTCCGGGGGAATTCGGGGAATTCGTCCATGAAGAGAACCCCGTTATGCGCAAGGCTGATTTCGCCGGGAGATGCACGGCGCCCGCCGCCGACGATGGCGGCCATGGAGGCGGTGTGATGCGGTTCGCGAAAGGGGCGGGTGCGGTTGATCCCGCCTTCGTCCAGCAGACCGGCAAGCGAATGGATCATCGAGGTTTCAAGCGCCTCGGGCGGGGTCAACGGCGGGAGGATGCCCGGAAGTCGCGCCGCCAGCATCGATTTGCCCGATCCGGGCGTGCCCACCATGATCAGGTGATGCCGTCCGGCGGCGGCGATTTCCATGGCGCGTTTGGCCCGTTCCTGACCTTTCACATCTCGCAGGCAGCGCCCCGAGAGATCCGCAATCACCTCGCCGGGTTCGGCAGGTGAGAGCGGCGACTGACCGGTGTAATGCCGCACCACATCCGACAGGCTGCTTGCGCCGATCACACGGGCCGCGCCGACCCAGGCGGCCTCGGCGCCGGATGCCTTGGGGCAGAGCAATGTGCGGTCTTCCTGTGCGGCGGCCATGGCGGCGGGCAGAGCGCCGATGACCGGAATCAAAGAGCCGTCCAGCGACAATTCGCCCAAAGAACATGTGCCTTCGACGGCATCGGCGGGAATGATCTCAAGCGCGGCAAGAAGGGCCAGTGCGATCGGCAGGTCGAAATGACTGCCTTCCTTGGGCATGTCGGCGGGCGACAGGTTGATGGTGATCCGCTTGGAGGGCAGGGCAATGGCCATGGAACTGAGTGCCGTGCGCACCCTGTCACGTGCCTCGGAAACGGCCTTGTCGGGAAGGCCCACAAGCGAAAAGGCCGGCATGCCCGGGGTGATCGCGCATTGCACTTCGACGGTTCGGGCTTCGACCCCTTCGAAGGCGACCGTGTAGGCGCGGGTGACCATCGGGAGGCGTCCTATCCGTTAAGCAGGGTTAACGGATAGCCTGCTCATGGTTACGGAAGGATTAACGCGGACCCTGCAAAGCGCCGGGGCGTCAGAGCAGGTGGTTGATCCGCTGCGCCTGCCAGCCTGCGCCCTGCCGGTGCAGTTCGGTTACGGACAGGTTGTCGATCTTGTGGGCAAACGCCTCGAACGGGGTGACGCCGAGGGCTTGCTGCACTTGCGTCAGGATCGCGCCGAAATGCGCGACGGCGACGATGTCGCGTCCCGGATGGGCGTCAAGCAGGCGTTGCATGGCGCGGTTCACGCGGGCGGTGACCTCGTTCCAGCTTTCGCCGCCGGGGGGGCGGATGTCGCCGGGCTGATCCCAGAAGGCACGCAGATGATCCTGATCGGGTATGGCATCGAACGCCTGCAATTCCCATGCGCCGAAGTGAATCTCGCGCAGGTCCTGATCGTGGGGCAGTCGGGTGCGGTTGGCTGCGATGGCGTCGGCCGTGGCGCTGGCGCGGATCAGGTCCGACGATATCACCAGCGCATCTTCGGGCAAATGCGCCGACAGACGGCTGATCTGCGCCGCATCGCTGAGGTCGGCGGGAATGTCCGACCAGCCGACCATGGAGCGGGCATGGGTCGGTCCATGTCGGACCCAGAACACGCGGCTCATGGTAAATCACCCTTGAGTACCTGCGGCAGCCCGGCGATGACATTGACCACCAACCCGGCCTTGGCGGCGAGTTTCTGGTTCAGTTCGCCCTGTGCCTGACGGAACCGCCGGGCCAGCGCGTTTTCAGGCACGACCGACAGACCCACCTCGTTCGAGACGATCACAACGGGTGCGCTGCACAGGGCCAGCCCGGCCATCAATTCGGCCTCGGCCTGTGACAGATCGTTTTCGGCAAGCATCTGGTTGGACAGCCACATGGTCGCACAATCCAGCAGCACCGCTTGATCGCCGCTGATCGTCGCCAGCGCGCGGCCCAGATCGAGAGGCGCCTCAAGCGTGCGCCAGCCGTCACCGCGCATCCGCTGGTGGCGGTCGATCTTGTCGCGCATCTCGTCGTCGAAGGCCTGCGCGGTGGCCAGATAGACCCGGCCACGGCCGGTGCGTGTAACAAGCGTTTCAGCGAAGGCGGACTTGCCCGAAGCGGCCCCGCCTAGAACCAAGGTGAGTCCCGGCAACATTTTTTTCTGGCCCCGTATTGATCCGGATGGAGATGCCTTTCGTAGCACCTAGTGAAAGACCGCAAAAGGAACAAAACATATAGACCGGCAGGTCAGGGAGTCCGAGATGGCACTTGATGCACCGCAGACCAGCAGCATGTCGCGCAAAGCGATGCGCGCAGAGCTTCTGGATGCTGAAACAGAACTTAAACTTGCCTATGCATGGCGCGACCAGCGCGACGAAGAAGCTCTTCACCGTTTGATCACGGCGTATATGCGGCTTGCGATCTCGATGGCATCGAAATTCCGTCGCTATGGCGCACCGATGAACGATCTTATCCAAGAGGCCGGTCTGGGGCTGATGAAAGCCGCCGACAAGTTCGACCCTGACCGTGGGGTGCGGTTTTCGACCTATGCGGTGTGGTGGATCAAGGCGTCCATTCAGGATTACGTGATGCGCAACTGGTCCATGGTGCGCACAGGGTCCACGTCTTCGCAGAAATCGCTGTTTTTCAACATGCGGCGCGTTCAGGCCCGGATCGAACGCGAAGCGATGGCCAAGGGCGAGCAGCTTGACGGGCATCAACTCCGCGAGATGATCGCGCATGAGGTCGGTGTGCCGCTGCGCGACGTTGAAATGATGGAAGGGCGGCTGTCAGGGTCTGACTTTTCGCTGAACGCGACCCAGTCGGTCGAGGATGAAGGCCGCGAGTGGATCGACACGATCGAGGATGAAGGCCCGCGCGGTGACCAGCTGGTCGAGCAGGATCATGACCTCATGGCGCTGCGCGAGTGGTTGGGGGATGCGATGAGCAAACTCAACGAGCGCGAAAGGTTTATCGTGCGCGAACGCAAGCTGCGGGATGCCCCTCGGACGTTGGAAAGCCTTGGCGAAGAACTGAACCTGTCCAAGGAACGTGTGAGGCAGCTTGAAGCTGCGGCGTTCCAGAAGATGCGGAAGCATCTTGAACGTCATGGGACAGAGGTGCAAAACCTGCTCGCATGAAAAGTTTTATTGCTGTTTGTTCGGTTTTGGTGATGGCAAGTTCAGTATCAGCACAGGATGTGCTGATACTGGGCGAGTTTCATGACAACCCGGCGCATCATGACCTGCAGGCCGAGCGTGTGGCCGAGTTGGCCCCCGCAGCTATCGTGTTCGAGATGCTGACCGCGGAGCAGGCCAAGATCGTGACGCCCGACAATCGTGCCGATGCCGCCAAGCTTGCCACGGCGCTGGACTGGGCAAAGTCTGGCTGGCCTGATTTTGCCATGTATCATCCGATTTTCACAGCGGCGCCCGACGCGCGTGTGTTTGGCGCGCAAGTCCCCCGGGATGTTGCGCGCGCCGCATTCGAAAGCGGTATCGTACAGGCGTTCAGCGGCGATGCCTCGGCCTATGGTTTGGCCGATCCGTTGCCCGAGGATGAACAGCAGACCCGCGAGGCGATGCAGATGTCGGCCCATTGCGACGCCCTGCCTGCGGATTTGCTGCCGGGGATGGTGCAGATCCAGCGTCTGCGCGATGCTGAACTTGCCCATGCCGTTGTGCGCGCCTTCGCTGAAACCGGCGGGCCGGTGGCTGTGATCACTGGCAATGGGCACGCCCGGCGCGATTGGGGTGTTCCGGTCTATCTTGAACGTGCGGCGCCGGGACTGGAGCTGCATGTGGTTGGTCAAACCGAGGACGGAGCCCCCTTGGACGGCACTTTTGACGAGGTGGTATCTGCCCCGGCCGTCGATCGACCTGACCCCTGTGCTGCGTTCAATTAACACCGGCGCCTGACGGGCGAGGCGACCTTTCCCATCGTGGCTCGCCTAAAGGCATCGTGTCGGGCTGTGACGCGTCCGGCTGCGTGCTTGCCTCAGGCAGGGCAGGCGCCTAAGAATTGGGTCGCGCTTTAATCGCTGGTAGGCGGGGATCCGGCCTGTCGGGGGGGCGCAACCGGGAAAGGACCGCGGCCCATGCTGGCATCGAAACGCATTCTTCTGATCATCGGCGGCGGGATCGCGGCCTTCAAGGCACTGGACCTTATCCGGCGCCTACGTGAGCGTGGCGCCGACGTGACACCGGTGCTGACCCGCGCGGGAGAGGAATTCGTGACCCCCCTTTCGGTGTCGGCGCTGGCCGGACGCAAGGTGTTTCGCGATCTTTTCGATCTGACGGACGAGGCCGAGATGGGCCATATCGAACTGAGCCGCAGCGCCGATCTGATCGTGGTCGCCCCTGCGACGGCGGACCTCATGGCGAAGATGGTAGGCGGGTTGGCGAATGATCTGGCGTCGACCCTGTTGCTGGCCACGGATGCGCCGGTTCTGGTTGCGCCCGCGATGAATGTGCGGATGTGGCAGCACCCGGCGACGCAACGCAATATCGCCACGCTGAAGGCGGATGGGATCGGATTTGTCGGGCCTGAGAGTGGCGACATGGCGTGTGGCGAACATGGTCCCGGGCGCATGTCCGAACCTTTGGAGATCGTCGCGGCGGTGGAGCGGGCGCTTTGGGCTGGTCCACTGGCCGGCAAGCGCGTGCTGGTCACCTCTGGTCCGACGCATGAACCCATTGATCCGGTGCGATATATCGCCAACCGGTCGTCCGGTGCGCAGGGCACGGCCATTGCGCGGGCTCTGGTGGCGCTTGGCGCACAGGTGGTGTTTGTCACCGGCCCCGCAGATGTGCCCCCACCCGACGGGGCCGAGGTGGTCCGCGTGCGCACGGCACGCGAGATGCTGCACGCGGTTGAAGCGGCCCTGCCCGCCGATGCCGCCATCTTTGCCGCGGCTGTGGCGGACTGGCATGTGACAAGCGCAAGCACGAGCAAGATCAAGAAAACCAAGGGCGGTGTGCCCACCCTGGAGTTTGCCGAGAACCCCGATATTCTGGCCACGGTCAGCACGATGAAGTCCGGACGACCAGGGTTGGTGGTGGGCTTCGCCGCCGAGACCGATGACGTGATCGCCCATGCCACCGCCAAGCGTCAGCGCAAGGGCTGCGACTGGATCGTGGCGAATGATGTCAGTGAAGGCACCGGAATCATGGGCGGCACGGAAAACGACATTACATTGATCACGATGGATGGTGCCGAGGATTGGCCGCGCATGTCCAAGGGCGAGGTGGCCGCAAGGCTGGCTGACCGGATCGCACAGGCGCTGGCCTGAGAAATTGAGAATTTTTGCCAAGAAGAAGGGGCGGGAATGGTCCTGATCAATCTTGTTTGGGAAGACTGGGCCGATCAGGCGCTTGGGCTTCCTGACTATGCGACGCAGGGTGCGGCGGGGGCGGATCTCCGGGCGAATTTCAC
Source organism: Roseovarius sp. (assembly GCA_023260815.1). Taxonomy (GTDB): domain Bacteria; phylum Pseudomonadota; class Alphaproteobacteria; order Rhodobacterales; family Rhodobacteraceae; genus Roseovarius. Next base: position 3,839 of record JALQUE010000151.1, on the reverse strand, counting down.
GCCCGACGCGCGGGCTGGACTGACCTTGGCGCCGGGTGAGTGCAGGCTGATCCCCACCGGGCTGCGGCTGGCCGTTCCCGATGGCTACGAGGTGCAACTTCGGCCGCGGTCGGGGTTGGCGTTGAAACACGGGATCACCTTGCCCAACAGCCCCGGCACCATCGACAGTGATTATCGTGGTCCTTTGGGGGTCATCGTCATGAATGCCGGGACCGCGCCGTTCGAGATCACGCACGGGATGCGGATTGCGCAGATGGTTGTGGCGCCCGTGGTGCAGGCGGCGTTCGCTGTGGTGGACGCGCTGGAAGATACCCGGCGCGGGACGGGTGGTTTTGGCTCTACGGGTCAAACCTGATGCTGTTGGTTCTGGTGATGGCTGCCGCGCTGTGGGGCGTGGGCGCGATGCTGGGCACGCCGAGGGCGCTGCGCTGGCGGATGATCGGGTTTTTGTGGCTGGGCGTCGTGGCGCTGCATCTGATCTTGCCGGCCGGGCATCCCCTCAGGCTGGCGACGGGGGAAAGTGCGGCGCTTTGGCTGTTGATCGGGGCGTTTGCGGCACTTGTGCTGGCGTATCGGTGGGGATTGAAGGGGCTGCGCGGGCAGGCCGAGGCACGCCAAGCGCCCGAACCGCAGCGCAAGGGCCTGTTTTCCGAGGTCGAACTGGAACGCTATGCGCGCCATATTGTCCTGCGCGAGATTGGTGGACCGGGGCAGAAAGCCTTGAAACAAGGCAAGATTCTGGTGATCGGGGCCGGTGGGCTTGGCTCGCCCGCGCTGATGTATCTGGCGGCTGCGGGTGTCGGGACAATCGGGGTGATCGACGAGGACACGGTCGACAATTCCAATCTGCAACGGCAGGTGATTCACCGGGATGCGGATATCGGTATGCCCAAGGTGCAATCGGCCATGGTCGCGATGCAGGCGCAAAATCCTTATGTCGAGGTGCGTCCCTATCAGCGGCGGTTGACGGCCGAGATCGCGGAGGAGTTGTTTGCCGACTATGACGTGATCCTGGACGGAACGGATAATTTCGACACGCGTTACATGGTGAACGCCGCCGCGGTGGCGATGGGCAAGCCATTGATTTCCGGTGCTCTTTCACAGTGGGAGGGGCAGATCAGTGTCTTCGATCCGGCGCATGGTGCGCCCTGTTACCAATGCGTCTTTCCTGAACGGCCCGCGCCGGGGCTGGCGCCTTCGTGTGCCGAGGCGGGTGTTCTTGGCCCGTTGCCCGGTGTGCTGGGGTCGATGATGGCCGTTGAGGCGGTGAAGCTGATCGCGGGGGCGGGCCAGCCCTTGTTGGGTGAGATGCTGATCTATGATGCCTTGTGGGGCGAGACCCGGAAGATTGCGCTTAAGCCACGGGAAGATTGTCCTATCTGTATGAAAAGAAAAGAAAAAGGATCACAGGCATGAGCAACCCCTTGCTGTCGGAATGGACAACGCCATTCGGGATCGCGCCTTTCGACCTGATCGAGGACGCGCAATATTCACCAGCCTTCGAGGCGGCGTTGGAGATGGCGCGGCACGATGTGCGGGAGATTGCTGAAAACCCGGAAAAGCCAAGCTTTGCCAATACGATAGAGGCTTTGGAGGCCAGTGGAGATCAATTGGACAAAGTGCTGTCGGTGTTTTTCTCGGTCGCGGGTGCGGACAGCAATGCACAGCGGCAGAAATTACAGCGGGAGTTTGGGCCGAAATTGGCGGCGTATTCTTCGGAAATCACTGGAAATAAAGATCTTTTTGAGCGGATACAGAGACTTTGGGAGGCGCGGGACAGCCTTGATTTGACCGATGAACAGGCGCGCTTGTTGATGTTGACGCATCGACGGTTCGTCCGGGCCGGGGCGGCGCTGGAGGGGCAGGCGGATGCCCGGATGCGCGAGATCATGTCGCGACTGGCCGAGCTTGGCACGCAGTTCAGCCAGAATCTGTTGGCGGACGAGGCCGAGTGGTTCATGGAGTTGGACACGCAAGCCCTTGAAAGCCTTCCTGAATTTCTGATCGATGCCGCCTGGTCTGCCGGGCGGGAGAAGGGGTTGGAGGCACCCGTTATCACCCTGTCGCGGTCGTTGGTGGTGCCGTTCCTGCAGTTTTCCGACCGGCGAGACCTTCGTGAACACGCGTTCCGCGCCTGGGAGGCACGGGGGGCCATGGGCGGGGAGACCGATAATCGCGCGCTCACAGCCGAGATATTGCGGTTGCGCCAAGAGCGGGCACAACTTCTGGGGTATGGAAGCTTTGCCGCTTATAAGCTGGAAACCGAGATGGCCAAGACGCCGGAGCGGGTGCGCGACTTGCTGATGCAGGTCTGGGAGCCAGCCTGCGCGCAGGCCGAGAGGGATGCAGCGGCGCTGATCGAGATGATGCAAGCCGATGGAATCAATGGAGAATTACGGCCCTGGGACTGGCGTTACTATGCCGAAAAACGCCGGTTGGCGGAGCATGATCTGGATGAGGCGGCGTTGAAGCCGTATCTGACGCTCGACAATATGATCGCGGCGGCGTTCGGGGTGGCGAACCGGCTGTTCGGATTGGCGTTCGAACCGCTGGATATCGCGCTGTATCACCCCGATTGCAGGGCGTGGGAGGTCACCCGAAACGGCCGGCATGTTGCTGTTTTCATTGGGGATTATTTTGCGCGGGCGTCCAAGAGATCGGGGGCGTGGTGTTCGGCGATGCGGGGGCAGGCGAAGCGACCACGGGTGCAGGGGCCGGTGGTGATCAATGTGTGCAATTTTGCCAAGGGTGATCCGGCATTATTGGGCTATGACGATGCGCGGACCTTGTTTCACGAGTTCGGACATGCGCTGCATCACCTGCTGTCAGACGTAAATTATGAAAGTATTTCAGGGACTTCGGTGGCGAGGGACTTTGTAGAGCTGCCCAGTCAGCTGTATGAACATTGGCTGGAAGTGCCCGAGGTTCTGGAAACCTACGCACGTCATTACCGCACCGGAGAGGCTATGCCCCCGGAATTGCTGGATAAAATGCTGAAAGCGGCGAATTTCGACCAAGGGTTCCAGACGGTGGAATATGTCGCCTCGGCGATGGTCGATCTTGTGTTCCACGAGGGGGACGCACCCGACGATCCAATGGTCAAGCAACGGGAAACATTGGAAAAAATGGGGATGCCGGGCGCAATCACGATGCGTCATGCAACACCACATTTTGCGCATGTGTTTTCCGGGGACGGGTATTCGAGTGGGTATTACAGTTACATGTGGTCAGAGGTGATGGATGCCGATGCCTTTGCCGCCTTCGAGGCTGGCCCGTTTGACGAAGATGCAGCCAAGTCGTTGGAAACGCATATTCTTTCGCGGGGTGGATCGGCGGACCCGGAGGCGCTTTATACCGGGTTCCGGGGGCGTTTGCCCGGTGTCGAGGCACTGCTGAAGGGACGCGGGCTGGCGGCGTGAGTTTGGTACGATCCGTACGAAACCTACGCGGCTTTGGGACGAAAGCGGGTGGTCGGAGCGCGATTTGTGTCCCTTTCGTACACAAACGCGCCCCGGACCCGGATTTCAGATCGTCTGGTCGTAGTCGCCCACCGAGGGTTCTGTTCGGATGACGGCATCAAGATCGGCGAAGATCGCGCGCATCTCGGCGTCGCTGTCGCTGCTTTCGCAGACCACCACGAGGTTGGGGGTGTTGGACGAGGCGCGCACCAGCCCCCATGACCCGTTGTCGAGGATCACGCGGGCGCCGTTGACGGTGACCACCTCCTTGATGGGGCGACCGGCAATCTGATCGCCGGCATCGGCCTTGGCCACGAGTTTTTCAACGATCCGGTCGAGCACCTGATATTTCTCGGTGTCGGCGCAATCGGGTGACATGGT
>JALQUE010000149.1 GCA_023260815.1 Roseovarius sp. | reverse complement strand
GATCGAGCTTGGCGAGTTCGATCGCGATGTCCTGAGGCAGTTCGTCGGGTGCGTAGGAGCCACGCTCGAGAACCTCGGGGGGTTCTCCCTTGGCGATGCCGTAGAGATCGTCGCAGGTGTCGGTATCGGCGCGGACCCGTTCGGCGCGGGCCAATGCCTGGTCGCTGCGCCCGCCTGCAATGTAATAGGCGGCATATTCGATGGCCGCGAATTCGGGATCGGGGGCTTCGGTTTCTTCGATATCGCGCAATTGGAACAGCGCGACCGCGCCTTCGATGGGCAGCGGGTCGCTGACATCCCCCGGGCCGAGGCCAAGGATCACCGGGCGCAGCTGTGGCGGAAGATTGGTGATCGGCATCCAGTCGAGGCGCCCGCCGCGCGCGGCGGTGGCCGAGGCGGAATAGCGCTCGGCTTCGGAGGAGAAGGCAGAGATCGAGTCGATCTGCGAGATCCGTGCGGCGCGTTCCTGCACCTCTTCCATGTCTTGCGGTGTCAGGGGCATGATGATTTCGGACAAGAGCACACGCACGCCCGTATCCCCGGTCAGTGCGGCGCGGGCACGTTCCAAATCGGCTTCACTGACCGAGACGCGGGGGGCAAAACGGGCGCGCACCAGTTCACGCCATGTCAGTCCGGCACGCACGAATTCACGGTAAGTTTGCTCTGATACTCCGGCCTCTTCAAGGGCACGGATGAATTCTTCGGCCGTCATGTTGGCCCGCCCGGCAAATTCTTCCATTCCGGTCTGTAGCTCGGCATCTTCCAAGACGAGACCTGCGGCGCGCGCGGCATCGACCTTGAGCCGTTCCTCGATCAACTGGTCGCGGGCCAGTTCGGTCGGATTGCCGGGAGACCGGAACAGCGTGAGCATCCGGGCGCGCTGTTGGATCTCGTAGCCGGTGATCGCCTGATCGTTGACCTTGACCACCGGCGAAAAGAGGTTTTGCGCAGCGGCAGGTGCCGCGACCCCCACAGTCAGGGATGTTGCCAAAACGGCGGGTAGGACGATTGCTGCGAGAAATTGGCGCATTCTGATTCTCATACTGCCTAGTTTTTGCATGTTCGCGTGTAGCTGTTATCCTCGGCCTTTGTTGTAAAGCCCAGCAGCGCAACTGTGAACGTGATATCGGTTGTCTCTTGCAGATTAGTCGAAGTGCTATACCAACGCGAGGCATTAACCGACAATTCCACACATTCGTTGGTGTATTTCACGCCAAGACCGCTATTGACATGAAAATCGCGCGCCACGTCGTAGCGTGTGCTGACTGTGCCGGTCCAGTGGCGTCCAAACCTGTAGCTGCCGCTGAGGCTCCATTCCGAGACATTGTCGGGACGTTGTTCGGCGAGATCGCTGCGCTGCCAGATATATGTGGCGGCAATACCCGTACGCGCCGTATACCAACTGGCGCGGGCTTCGGCCTTGGTCGTGGCGAAACCGTCGTCGAACAATCCCCTGGCTGTCAGGGTCAGACCGTTATCCGTCTTGTACTGGCCGGCCACCAAGATATCCGAGAATCTGTCCTGAAGGCCGGAGCTTTCGGTCAGGGAAGGGACGCCGTTTGAATCTATCTCGCGCTCGTCGCGGAAAACCTGCCCAAGCGCCAGGGACGTTTGCCAGCCGTCGGGGTCGAGCCGCGTCCATTGCACCCCGTAGGCGGCATTCAGGCCGCGTTCGCGGCGGTCGGGGGCCGGGTAGCGCGACAGGCTGAACAGGTTGCCTTCGTCAAATTCGATCCGCGTGCTTTCGTCATTTGGTATCAGAGGGTTGGAGCCGCCCACCCAAGCAAGTTGAGCCACGGGTTCGATGACTTGCGTGACACCCTCGCTTGAAGTCTTGACGAGGGGCCAGCGCAGTTTCACCGACGTCGATGGTGTGACCTCGGTTGCCGAAGAGACGCCAAGCCCGCCGCCTTGTGTGACTTGAAAGGTGTCGACGGCCAGTCCGGCCTGAGCTTCTGCCAGAACGCCCGAGGGCAGCGCCCAGCTTCGCAACCAGTCGGCACTGGCGGTGAAGCGCATGATGTCGCGGCCATCGGCCCATGGATCAAGGTCTATGCCATCGGTGCGCAGGTCGGATGAGCGATAATGGCCGTGGGCCTGCGCGCCGAGCCGCAATTCACCGCCAAGGCGTTCTGGATAAATGCGTTTTTCGTATTCCGCATTGCCGACGATGGTGGGCAGGGTCGCGTTGGATTGCCCGAAACGCTGTGAATGGTAATAGGTCAGGGCGCCGCGCATGTATTCATCGCGCCGGGCGCGTTCTATGGCGATCTCGCTGTCCAGCCAGTCCTTGTAGGAATAGCCGTAATCGAAAAGGTAAGTGTCGTCGCTTGCCACTTCGATATCGAATGTCAGCAAGAAATCCCGTTCTAGAGTGAACTGACCGCCGGCGATGAGATACCCGCGCGTCGGATCAACCCCGAATTCGTCATCCGTGACGGCGCCGCGGATCAATACATTGCCGTTGCGAAAGGCTTGTCTGTATCGCATTTCCAGCGTGCGGGTCTTTGTGGTCAGGAAGGGCGTCAGTGTCAGGTCGCGGTGGTCGCCGAGCCGGATGAAATACGGCAGTTTGAGCCCTGTGCCGATCAGTGTCGAGTTGACGAACGAGGGCAGCAAAAAGCCGGTCGCACGTTCCAAAGACGGGTCCGGCAGGCGCAGGCGCGGCAGGTAAAACACGGGGACATCAAGCACACGAAGTTGCGCGTTCGAAAAATAAAGTTGGCGCTCTTGCCGGTCATGGACAACCTTTCGGGCGCGGATCTGCCAAAGCGGCGGTCGCCCTGTTTCGCAGATCCGGCACGATGTCACGGCAGTCTTGTAAAGCTGCGAATACCGCCCCTCGACCGAGACCATTGCATTGGCGGCCAATTGCACTTCATTTTGCAGAACGACACGCGCGCCGGTCAGCAACCCGTTGCGCATTTCGCGGTCCAGTTCTGCGTCATCCGCCAAAACCAGTGTGCTGTCGCCTTGCTGCAGGATGATCGGCCCTTCGATCATCAGCGTGTCGGTTTTCTGGTCATAGGTGATGGACTTGGCCTGTAGCCGTTGATCGCCATACATCGCCTCGACATTGCCCGAGGCCACCAGCCGGTCATCGGCCATCAGCCGCACGTCATCGGCCAGCAGGATCGCGCCCTGCTGCGGTTCTGTGCTTTGTTGTGCGTCGAGTCCATCCTGTGCGGTGGCTGTGACCGGCACCAGGCCCGGCACCAGGCCAAGTGCAAAACTGACGACAATGGCACGCAGCATTCGGGTCATCCTTCCTCCATATGTAGAAGAATGCCAAGCGCCAGAAGGAATGCGGCCACCGGGGGCGCCCATGCGGCCAGCATGACGGGGATTTGGCCGTTTTCACCCAGAATCTGCGCGAAATTGCGGATGTAATGCAATCCGAAACCCAACATGATCGCGGTCAAAACCGAGGTGCCGGTATTATGAAGCCGCGAATGGCGCATGGTGAAGGCCGCGGCCGCCATGACCAGCGCAACAAGGAACAGCGGACGCGCCAGTTCCATCTGTAACCACACGGTATAGCGGCGCGCGGAAAAACCTGCCTCTTCAAGCTGTTCGATGAATTTTGGAAGGTTCCAGATCGAGATGTATTGCGGCTTGCCGAAACTGTCGATGATCCGATCCTGCGTCAAAGCCGAGGGCACGGAAAGAGTGTCGAGTTGCTGGGCCGTGTTTTCCGGGTTGATCCCGCTTGACAGATCCCAGAGCTTTACAGTGGTCAGTCGCCATTCGCCGTCGCCAAGCTCTGCGCTGTTGGCGGTCATGCGGCTGAGCGGCGTTCCATCCAGATCGAAGGCGATGAACGTGGCGCTGTACAGCGTGCTGACGTCCGAACTTGCGCGTTCTGCATGGATCACCGTTTGCCCCGTATCACTGCCCTGACGCAGCCACAGTCCTTCCGGGGCGATCGCCAGAATGCTGGTCCCCCAGCCCAGATACGAGTTCAGGAAGTCGTTGTGCCGCTTGGCCGACGCCGCCACGATCGGGTTGAGCATCGTGATGGACACCACGCCGATCAGGGCGGCCACCACCAGCGGAGCGATCAAAGCCCGCAACGCGGACCGTCCCGATGCGCGCACAACCACCAATTCCGAATTGCGCGACAGCCGCAAGAAAAGCGCCACTGTCGCCAGAATGACGATCAGCGGGAGGATTTCGTAATTTGCCTCGGGCGCCTTGAGAAGCACGATCTCGATGATGTCGCTAAACGGCAGGCCGGGAAAATCCTGCAACTCTTTGATCAGGTCAATGAGCAGCAGCAGGATCACGAATACCCCGAAAATCGCAAGGAAGGTCCAGAGAAAACGCTTGGCCAGGTAGAAGTGCAAAATCATGCCGCGCTGTCCTCTGCCTCGGTCAAGGGGCGGCGCCGCAGACGGTTGAGCAGTCTTTGGCCAAAGGCGGGGCGCGTCGAGATATGCAGCAAACAGGCGGTCATCAGCGCGCCCAGGACCGCCGGAAAATACATCAGCGGCCACAAAGCCGCATTTCCGAGCACGAGGCCGGACACTCTGCTTTCCGCCAGCTTGACAAGGACAAGGAGTGTAAAGGCGAGCAGGATCTGTCGCCATACGCCGAAGCGGCTGAAGTTGCCCAGCAACAATGACGCGAAACCGATCATCGCGGCGACGATGCACACAAGCGGTTGGCTGAATCTGCTGTTGAGTTCATAGATCACCTGGGACTCGGTTGAACTCGTCCGCTCTGCGACGGCTTGCGGGTCGCGGATCATGTCCATGGTCCGGGCAAACGTGACCTTGTCAAAGCTGGTGGCATCGGACGCAACAAGGGTGCTGATATCATAGGTGAAATCGGCGAAATGCGTGGTGAACAGCCGGTTTCCGTCGCGCCGCACATTCTGCGCAAGCCCATCGACCATCAGCAGCTTGGTGCCACCCTCGGGATCCTGGATCAGATAGGCCCGCTGAGATGTGTAGGTCACCGGGTTTTCGTCATCCCGCCTGTCGGACATGAAGACATTGAGCAATTCGCCGTCGGGCGTAATTTCGCGGATATAGAAGGTCATGCCGGGCGCCGGGTGCAGAAATTCGCCCTCGGTCAGAAGTTTGGCGGTGATGTTCTGACTGACCTCGTCCTGCCGCAGCCGCAACTGGCTGAGACTTTCCGGGATAAGGACATGCGTGAGCAATGACATCATCACTGCGATCAACGTTCCGAAGACCAGTACAGGACGCATCAGCCGCCATGACGAATAGCCCGTCGCCTGCACCACGGTCAGTTCGCTTTCGGTGCTGAGCCTGTTGGTCACATAGACGGTTGCGGCGAAGGCGGCGATCGGCAAAACCACGCCGATAACGCCCGGAAGCGTCAGCGCGGTGAATTCGAGAAACACCCAGGCAGGCTGCCCATCACCGATCAGACGGTCGAACATGCGCACGGCCTTGTTGATCCAGAATATGGAAACCAGAACCAGCGCAAAAAAACCGAACAGAACCATGAATTGCGACAGCATGTATCTGTCGAATCTGGTCACGCATCCCCCCAAAAAGCTGCACTTTGCGGAAACCTATCGGAATTGAACCGGCGGGAAAACTGCTAACTGGTCAACCGGGCATGGTCGCGCTAGGACTCGGGTGAGACCAACGTCAGGAGTTGACAGATGACCACACCCGTATGCGTGACCTTCGAAGAGACCGACATCGACAAAATTGCCGACGCTGGAGGCCGCATCGTTGTGATCGTGACACCGGACGGCAAGCTCGATACCGCGGCGCGCCGGGTCAATCGCCTGACCAAAGGGGCGCTGAAGCGTCTGACCGACAGCGAGGCATGGGGCAAGGTGACGTCGGGTGAGGTGCGCACTCTGGCCTGGCCCGTCGGGCTGCAGGCCGAGGCGCTGGATGTGCTTTGTCTGGACCGCGGCGCCAAGCAGGCCGACACACGCCGCGCAGGTGTGGCGCTGGCACGGGCCAAATCCGGAGCCGAGGTTCTGGTGCTTGCAGGTTCGGTGCGCCGGCCTGCCGATCTGGCGCTTGGGATGGCGCTGCGTTGCTATCGGTTCACCGAACACAAGACCGGCAAGGGCAACGACGCCGAAGGCGCGGTCAGGGTCATGACCTCCAAGCCCGATGAGGCACAGGCGGCCTTCACGCCGATGGCCGCCGTCGCCGAAGGCGTGATCTTTGCGCGCGATCTGATCACTGAGCCTGCGAACCACCTGACAACGACGGAATTCGCCAATCGCATCAAGGCGATGGAGAAGCTGGGCCTGAAGGTGACGGTGCTGGAAGAAGACGACATGCAGACGCTTGGTATGGGGGCGCTTCTTTCTGTGGGGCATGGCAGCGCGAGCCCGTCGAAACTGGCGATCATGGAATGGCGCGGCGGCGCAAAATCGGCGGCACCTTTGGCGCTGGTCGGAAAGGGGGTGGTCTTCGACACCGGCGGCATCAGTCTCAAGCCCGCTGCCGGTATGGAGGACATGACCATGGATATGGGCGGCGCAGGCGTGGTGTGTGGCGCGATGCACGCGATTGCCGCACGCAAGGCCAAGGCCAATGTGGTGGGTCTTGTGGGGTTGGTCGAGAACATGCCCTCGGACCGCGCGACACGCCCGGGCGACGTGATCACGTCGATGAAGGGCGATACGATCGAGGTGATCAACACAGATGCAGAAGGACGGTTGGTTCTGGCGGATGTGCTTTGGTATGCTCAGGAAAACTTCAAGCCGGCGGGAATCGTCGATCTGGCCACGCTGACCGGTGCGATGATCATCGCCCTCGGGCACGAAAAGGCAGGTGTGTTTTCCAATGACGACACCCTGTGCAACGCGTTCCTGAAAGCGGCCGAAGCCGAGGATGAAGCGGCATGGCGCATGCCGCTGGCCCAGGCCTATGACGACATGCTGAAATCCGACATCGCGGATATGAAGAATATCGGTGGACGGCCTGCGGGGTCGATCACGGCGGCCCAGTTCATCCAGCGTTTCGTCAAGGACGGCGTGCCGTGGATCCATCTCGATATCGCGGGGGTCGCCTCGGTCAAGGCCGAGACGCCTTATGCGCCCAAGGGCGCGTCGGGATGGGGGGTGATGGCGCTCAACCGGTTGGTCGCGGACATGTTTGAGCAGGGCTGATGGGGGCCGCCTTTTTCTATCATCTGACGCGGCAGCCGCTGGAGGCGACGCTGCCGACCCTACTGGGCAAGGCACGCCAGGCGGGATGGCGCGTGGCCGTGCGCGGGCGCGATGCGACCCGGATGGAATGGCTGGACGAGACGTTGTGGCAGGGCCCCGACGAGGGGTTTCTGCCGCACGGGCTTGCGGGTCGGCCGCATGAGGCGGACCAGCCGATCCTTCTGACCACATCCGACGACATACCCAATGGCGCGGTGTGTCTGATGACGGTGGATGGTGCCGCGGTGGCCCCTGACGAGGTGACAAGGCTGGAGCGGGTCTGTATCGTGTTTGACGGACATGACGAGGCCGCGCTACAGACGGCGCGGGACCAGTGGAAGGCGCTGACCGCCGCGGGCTGTTCCGCGCAATATTGGTCCGAGGCGTCGGGCCGGTGGGAGAAAAAGGCCGAGGCCTGATCCCGGCCCGCTTCGTCGGATGCGAGGGGCCAGCCCCTCGCGCTCCCCGGGATATTTAAGGCCAGAAGACGCCACTGGACGATGCGGCTTGCCGTCAGCGCGTGAGAACCAGCTTGCCGCCGCCGATCTCGACGCTGGTGTATCTTTGAAGGTACTCCATGCCGAGCAGCGAATGGTCCATGACGCCCTCATTGACCACGGCGCGCACGCCACTGTCGCGGATCGGGCCGATGGCGATGCTGTCAAGGCGCACGGGCGCTGTGCGCACGGTGCCGTTGGCGGTGTTGGCGCGGCCGATATAGGCCAATGCGGCGGTGTCGATGCCTGCACGGGCGGCGTCTGATTTGGTCAGGACGATTTGCGAGGCGCCGGTGTCGACGACGAAGCGGACGGGCGCGCCATTGATCTCGGCGGTCAGGTAGTAATGACCGTCCGGCGCGCGGGGCAGTTCGATCCGGTTCTGCTGCGCCAGAGCGGTCTGGGTGGGGCGCACCGTCTGGCGGATGTCGTCCCACAGGCCCACGGCGGCGATCACGCCCACGAAGATCAGCCCCCA
>JALQUE010000053.1 GCA_023260815.1 Roseovarius sp. | reverse complement strand
TGCCGAAGGCCACATACTGATCGGTCTCGGCCATCACGGCGGGCTTGCAGGCAATGGGATCGCGCACCACGCCAAATCCGTCCTTGGTGCCCACCACGAAGGTGTAGAACCCGTCCAGATCCTCCAGCCCCGATTCCAGCGCCTCGCCCAGCGAATGACCCTGCTGCATCTTCCACGTCAGATAGGCGGCGGCCACTTCGGTGTCGTTCTCGGTCTCGACAGCAACCCCCTCGCGGGCCAGCTTGCGCCGGAGCGAGTTGTGGTTGCTCAGCGATCCGTTATGCACAAGGCACTGATCCGGCCCGGTCGAGAACGGATGCGCGCCCAGCGTCGTCACCGCGGATTCGGTCGCCATCCGTGTGTGGCCGATCCCGTGGGTGCCCTGCAGATGCGGGATGTCAAAGCGCTTCGCCACATCCCCCGGCAAGCCCACTTCCTTGTAGATCTCGATCACCTCGCCGGCGCTCATCACCCGTGCGTCGGGGCGCAGCTCCCTCAGCGCCGCGCGCGCCTCGGTCATCTTGTCCTCGGGCAGATCGATCACCGCATGGGTGTCCTTCACCCGCAGCGTCACATCGCAGCCCAGCATGCCCGACAACGCGTCATCCAAGCCCGCGAAATGCGCCGGGTCGTCCGCCTGCACCGTCAGCTTGGCAAAGCCATCCCTGTCCGTGCCATAGACCGCGATGCCCGCACTGTCCGGCCCGCGATCCGACATGGTGATCAGCATATCCGTCAGCATTTCACCCAGTTTGGGTTCAAGCGACTTGTCCTTCAAAAACAGTCCGACGATTCCGCACATCGACGCCTCCATGATCCTGTTGTGGAAACGCTAGCGCCGAGTCGCGCAAATTTCAATATAAAGAATTTAATTTTCCTGTCAGGAATAATTGCCCTGCGCAATATTCCGCTCAGGAACGCAGCCCGCCCTCAAGCACTCCTGCCCTGCTCAGCTCCCGCCCTGCGGATACGCGATGACCGACAGGTATCGGATCGGCAACCGGATCAGCTCATCCGGCCCATGTGGGGCATCCGCATCGAAGAACAGGCTGTCACCGGGGCACAGATGGAAACTCTGGTCGCCATGCCGATAGCCCACCTCGCCCTCCAGAATATACAGCAGTTCCACCCCCTCATGCTGGAAGGTGGGGAACACATCCGACTCCTCGCTCAGCGTGATGACATACGGCTCCACCACCACGCCCGAGTTGTTGGCGCCCAGATGACCCAGCAGATTGTACTGATGCCCCGCCCGCGTGCCGGCCCTCTCGATCTCCAGCGCCTCGCCCGCCTTCACATGCACCGCTTCCCGCCGTTCCTCGAAACGCCGGAAGAAGGCGGTGACCGGGACACTCAACGCCCCCGACAAGGACTGCAACGTGGTCAGCGACGGCGAGGTGACACCGTTCTCGATCTTCGACAGCATCCCCACCGACAGGCCCGTGGCGTCGGCAAGATCGGACACCGTCATGCCACGGGCGCGGCGCACCTCGCGGACCTCGCGTCCAATCGCCGTCTCGAGGTTCTTCTCGCGCGCCTCCCGCACCTTGTGCGGGTCTTGGCTCAACTTGGATTGCGGCATCGTGTCTCTCGTCCTGCTCACCGCGTCGGGGCGGTGCCGCAGGATGGAAAATCCCGCCCCTGAATTCAAGCCCGCGCACCGGCGCGGGTCGGTTTGTGTACGGGATGGACACAAATTTCGCCAACCACCCCCCGTTTGGTCCTGAATGCGCGTATGTTTCGTACCATTCGTACAGAAATCCGCCGATCAGGCCCGGTGCGACCATTTTTTGTCGCGAACCGGCATTGCACGGTTTGAAAACTTGTATAAATGACCCTCGCAACCCTGCGGAACCACCATGACATCAGTGCCTTACCCCCGTGTTCACCCGTGCCCGGATCACCGCTCCGGACCCAACGCATGTGGCCTCACGATCATAGTCGGGTTAGATGCATGATCCCCGCCACATTCCCGCCACATTTCACAACCACCCTTGGGGGAAAACCCCCGGCACCAGACGCGCGCCACGCGTTTGGCCTGCCTCAAAAATCGGAGCAGACAATGGCACAGACCCCCAACCAAACGACCCGGACAGGCAGCACTCACCAAAGCGGGACACCGTCGCAGGCGACGTCCAAGGCCCCGTCGGACAAAACGATTTCCAGCAATGTTTTCAAGGATTTCGCCAGCATTTAATCTCTGGCTTCACGCCGATCAAACACCCCCAAAGAACAGGGCCGCGCACGGATGATCCGGCGCGGCCCTGTCTTTTATCTGTCTCTGCGTGATGGTCGCAGGTCTTAGCCGACCAGTTCAAGACCCGAGAAGAAATACGCGATTTCCGCCGCTGCCGTTTCCGGCGCGTCCGACCCGTGGACCGAATTCTCACCCACGGATTCCGCAAAATCCGCCCGGATCGTGCCCGGCGCCGCATCGGCCGGATTGGTCGCTCCCATCACGTCACGGTTCTTCGCAATGGCCCCTTCGCCTTCCAGAACCTGCACCACAACCGGCGCCGACGCCATGAACTCGCACAGCTCGTCATAGAACGGGCGTTCCTTGTGCACGGCATAGAATTCCCCGGCCTGCGCCTTGGTCAACTGGATGCGCTTCTGCGCCACGATGCGCAGACCCGCATCTTCGAACTTGGCGTTGATCTTGCCGGTCAGGTTCCGGTTGGTTGCGTCGGGTTTGATGATGCTCAGCGTGCGTTCGACAGCCATTTCAGCCTCTTTCCTCTGGAAAAGGGGTGAAGGCCCCTGCCCGCACCCATTGAATATCGCGGCTCCGATAGCATGGGGTCATCTGATTGAAAAGCCGCGATTGACGCCCGCCGGGCTTTGCGTCACACCGCAGCCATGCTGCATATTGACGATATCTCCTACTCGGTCGCCGGCCGCCCCCTGATCGAGCACGCCTCGGTCTCGATCCCTGATGGCCACAAGGTCGGCATCGTGGGCCGCAACGGCACCGGCAAGACCACGCTCTTTCGGTTGATCCGGGGGAACTGGCGCTTGAAACAGGGCAGATCAGCCTGCCCTCCCGCGCCCGCATCGGCGGCGTCTCTCAGGAGGTGCCGGGCAATTCGGTCTCGTTGATCGACACGGTGCTGGCCGCCGACACCGAACGCGCAGCACTCATGGCCGAGGCCGACACCGCCACCGATGGCGCCCGCATCGCCGAGATCCAGATGCGCCTGGCCGATATCGACGCCTGGTCCGCCGAGGCCCGCGCCGCCTCGATCCTCAAGGGGCTTGGCTTCACCGATGCCGAACAGGCCCAGCCCTGCAGCGCCTTTTCAGGCGGCTGGCGGATGCGCGTGGCGCTGGCCGCGGTGCTGTTTTCCGCCCCCGACCTGCTGCTGCTGGACGAACCCACAAACTATCTCGATCTCGAAGGGGCGTTGTGGCTGGAAACCTATCTCGCGCGCTATCCCCATACGGTGTTGGTCATCAGCCATGATCGCGGGCTGCTGAACCGCGCCGTCGGCGCGATCCTGCATCTGGAAGACCGCAAGCTCACGCTCTATCAGGGCGGCTATGACCGGTTCGCCGAAACCCGCGCCGCCCGCCTGGCCGCCGCCGAATCCGAAGCCAAGAAGCAAGACGCCCGCCGCGCCCATCTACAATCCTATGTCGACAGGTTCCGCTACAAGGCCGACAAGGCCAAGCAGGCGCAGGCCCGCATCAAGGCGCTGGCCCGGATGCAACCCATCACCCGCCCGCAAGAGGCCGCGCTGCGCCGCTTCACCTTCCCCGAACCCGAGGCCCTGTCCCCCCCCATCCTGCGGCTTGACGGCGCGTCGGTCGGCTATGACGGCAAACCCGTGCTGTCGCGACTGGATCTGCGCATAGATCAGGACGACCGCATCGCCCTGCTTGGTCGCAATGGCGAAGGAAAATCTACTCTTTCCAAACTCTTGGCAGGCAAACTTGATGCCATGGATGGACAGATGCACGCCTCGTCCAAGCTGCGTGTGGGCTATTTCGCCCAGCATCAGGTCGAAGAACTGCATCTGGATGAGACACCCATCGACCACATCCGCCGCCTGCGCCCGACCGAACCGCCCGCCAAACTGCGCGCGCGCCTTGGCGGGTTCGGCATCGGCGCAGAACAGGCCGACACGCTGGTCGGCAAACTCTCCGGCGGCCAGAAGGCCCGCCTGAGCCTGATGCTGGCCACGATCGACGCGCCGCACATGCTGATCCTCGACGAGCCGACCAACCACCTCGACATTGAAAGCCGCGAGGCTCTGGTCGAGGCGCTGACCGCCTATACCGGCGCGGTGATCCTCGTCAGCCACGACATGCACCTGCTCAGCCTGGTGGCCGACCGGCTGTGGCTGGTCAAGGACGGGCATGTGGCGCCCTATGACGGCGATCTCGAAAGCTACCGCGCGATGCTTCTGCAGGGCGACGCCCCGCCCCGAAAGCAAGACACGCCCAAACCCGACAAACCCAAACGCCCGGCGCGCGACGCCCTACTGGCCCTGCGCGCCGACGTCCGCAAATGCGAGGAACGCGTCCAGAAGCTCAACGACATGCGCGACCGGATCGCCAGGAAACTGGCGCATCCCGATATGTATCACGACACACGTATCGACGAAGCCGCAGAATGGCAGAAGAAATACGCCGAAGTCATGAGCGGTCTGGATCGCGCCGAAACCCTGTGGATTGCCGCTCTCGAGCGTCTCGAAAAGGCGGGCGGCTAGGCGGATGCGCAGGGTGCGAAGGGTGCGCATTTCCCAAAGCGGCCCGATCGGGTAGACCAAGGACCACATGGACGTCACGTTTCTCATAACCGCTTTCGTCACGCTTTTCGTGATCATCGACCCGGTCGGCATGACGCCGCTTTTCGTGGCGCTGACCCAAGGCATGAGCCCGGCCCGCCGCCGCGCGATCGCCCTGCGGGCCTGCGTGACATCGGCCCTGATCCTGATCGTGTTCGCGGCCTTCGGCGAACAGGTGCTGGGCTTCATCGGCATCTCCATGCCGGCCTTCCGCATTGCGGGCGGCATCCTGTTGTTCCTCACCGCCCTCGACATGCTCTTCGAACGGCGCAGCAAGCGCCGCCAAGGCCAGGCCGAAGAGGCCGAGGAAGAAGACGTCAACGACGATCCCTCGATCTTTCCTCTCTCGATCCCGCTGATCGCCGGCCCTGGCGCGATCGCCTCGGTGATCCTGCTGGCCGGTCAGCGCCCCGGCCTCGAAGGGCTGGCGCTGGTGACGGGCGTTATGCTCAGCGTGATCGCGATGGTGTTCGTGCTGTTCCTGACCTCCGGTCTGCTGGAGCGCGCGCTTGGGCGCGTAGGCATCAACGTGGTCACGCGGCTTCTGGGGATGCTGCTGGCCGCTCTCGCGGTACAGTTCGTGCTCGACGGCCTGCGTGGCTTCGGCTTGGCCGGGTGATCTTTCCAACGCCCCGGCGCGCCCCTATATCCCCGACATGACAGAGTTCGATTATGCCCGGCTGATCTACCTCGTGCTGCTCGGCGGCGCGATCCTGATGTGGT